>JBASAE010000658.1:0-11302 GCA_049654285.1 Microbacterium sp. | reverse complement strand
GGCCTGGACGGCCCCCCGCGACAGCCCGAGCACATGGCCGGCGAGCAGCTCGGCGTCCACCGTCGGATCGGGGATGCCGGCATCGGCGAACCGCGCGGCGATGGCACGCAGCCGTGCCTGGAGGGTTTCGGGCATACCGATCAGCGTAGCGATCGCAGTCATATTCGGACGCCGCACCGGTGGCGCGAAGTAGGCTGGTGCCGCACGCCTCCTGCTTCGAAAGGTCATCGCATGCCCGGCATCCACCCCGACATCACCACCGCCTTCGGCAACACCCCGCTGGTCCGGCTCAACCGCGTGACCGAGGGCGTCGGTGCGACGGTGCTCGCCAAGCTGGAGTACTTCAACCCGGCGTCCAGCGTGAAGGACCGCATCGGCATCGCGATGGTGGACGCCGCGGAACGCGCCGGCGCTCTGAAGCCGGGCGGCACGATCGTCGAGTCCACCAGCGGAAACACGGGCATCGCGCTCGCGATGGTCGGAGCCGCGCGCGGCTACCGCGTCATCCTCACGATGCCGGCGTCGATGTCCAAGGAGCGGCGGGTGCTGCTGCGGGCCTTCGGCGCCGAGATCGTGCTCACGGACCCGACCAAGGGCATGACCGGGTCGATCGAGGAGCTGCAGCGG
This sequence comes from Microbacterium sp., assembly GCA_049654285.1. Lineage (GTDB taxonomy): Bacteria > Actinomycetota > Actinomycetes > Actinomycetales > Microbacteriaceae > Microbacterium. The sequence goes on along the minus strand of JBASAE010000658.1, from coordinate 10,675 downwards.
GTCATCGCCGAGACCCCCGGGGCGGTGTGGGTGCGACAGTTCGAGAACGAGGCGAATCCGGCGATCCACCGTGAGACCACGGCACAGGAGATCCTGCGCGACACGGACGGCGGCGTCGACATCTTCGTCGCCGGCGTCGGCACGGGCGGAACCGTGACGGGCGTGGGACAGGCTCTCAAGGCGGTCAAGCCCGAGGTGCAGGTGATCGCCGTCGAGCCGAAGGACTCCCCGGTCCTGACCGAAGGACACCCCGGCCCGCACAAGATCCAGGGCATCGGGCCGAACTTCGTGCCCGACGTGCTCGACCGCGAGATCCTCGACGAGGTGATCCCCGTCGAGTACGAGGAGTCGCTGCGTGTGGCGCGGGACCTCGCCGCGCGTGAGGGGCTGCTCGTGGGCATGTCCGCCGGGGCCGCGGTGACCGCCGCCCTACAGGTCGCGGCCCGGCCCGAGAACGCGGGCAAGACCATCGTCGTCGTCATCCCGGACACCGGTGAGCGGTACATCTCCACGGCGCTGTTCGAGGACCTGCGCGACGCCCCGAAAGCCTGAGTCGGCATGGCGGGGCTGAGGGCGGCGGTCGCACGGATCGGGGAGGACGTCGCCGCGGCGCGACTGCGCGATCCGGCGGCGCGCAGCGGGGTCGAGGTGGCCCTGCTGTACCCCGGGCTGCACGCCGTGTGGGCGCATCGCGTCTGGCATGCGCTGTGGCGACGTCGGCTTCGGCTCATCGCACGGACAGGGTCTCAGCTGACCCGCTGGCTCACCGGCATCGAGATCCACCCGGGGGCGCGGATCGGCCGGCGCTTCTTCATCGACCACGGGATGGGCGTGGTGATCGGCGAGACCGCCGAGATCGGCGACGACGTCATGCTGTACCACGGCGTGACGCTGGGCGGCAGGACCCGGAACGCCGGCAAGAGGCACCCCACCCTGGAGGACGGCGTCGCGGTCGGCGCCGGGGCGAAGATCCTCGGCCCGATCACCGTCGGCGCCCGATCCATCGTCGGCGCGAACGCCGTGGTGACCAGGGACGCCCCACCCGACAGCGTGCTCACCGGCGTCCCTGCGAAGCCCCGCTCCCGAACCTCCGCGGATGACGCCCGCGCCCTGCTCCAGGCACCCGACTACGTGATCTGACCTCGCGAGACCGCATGCAGTCTCGCGGTGGGAGTGCAGCGGTACCGCGTAGACTCGGATGCGCCATGTCTCACGTCTTCGATTGCCGCGACGAGGCCCAGCTCCTCGCCGGCATGCGCAACGCCCGCCAGGCCATCGGCCGCGGCGAGCTCGTCGTCCTCCCCACCGACACCGTCTACGGCATCGCCGCCGATGCCTTCTCGCCCGCCGCCGTGCGCCGGCTGCTCGAGGCGAAGGGCCGCGGACGCGACATGCCGCCTCCCGTGCTCGTGGCCGGACAGGCGATGCTCGCGGCCCTCGTGGAGGAGGTGCCCGAAGCCGTCCAGCGCCTGGTCGACGAGTTCTGGCCCGGCGGGCTGACCATCATCCTGCCCGCTCAGCCGTCGCTGTCGTGGGACCTCGGAGACACCGAGGGCACCGTCGCGGTGCGGATGCCCGATCGCCGGCTCGCCCTGGAGCTGCTGGAGGAGACCGGTCCGCTCGCGGTCTCCAGCGCGAACCTCACGGGGCAGCCGGCCGCGATCTCGGCGCTCGACGCCGAGCGGATGCTGGGGGAGTCGGTTCCGGTGTACCTCGACGGCGGACCGAGCGAGACCGGGATCCCCTCGACGATCGTGGACGCGACATCGCTGTCGGACCCCTCCGCCACCGAGCCGCGGGTGCGGATCCTGCGCGAGGGCGCCGTCAGCCGTGAGCGGCTCGCCGCCGTGCTCGGCGATCTGCTGGAACCCGCCGCGCAGCCCGAGGACGACGCTCCGGAGGAGTCGTCCGCAGACGAACAGGACGCCGCCCGTCCCGGCGCGTCGGTCATCGAGCCCGTGGTCGGCGCACCGCCCGCGGGATCGGCCGTCGGCGCACCGGTCCTGGACCCCGTCGTCGCCGAGGCGCCGGCCGAGGAGAGCCCCGCGGGCAGGGCGGACGGGCCGGACGGCACCGCGTGAAGCAGTACCTCTTCACGATCATCCTGACGGCGGCGATGACCTTCTCGCTGTCCTGGGCGGTCTGGCGGCTCAGCCTGAAGTACAAGCTCTACCCGGGCATCCGCGAGCGCGACGTGCACACCACGCCCACGCCGCGGCTGGGCGGCGTGGCGATCTTCCTCGGCATCGCGACGGCGATCGCCGTGTCGGCCGCGAACCCGTTCTTCGACATCATGTGGGTACCGCCCCAGACCATGTGGTCGGTGCTCGGCGCCGCCCTGCTGATCGCGATCGTGGGCGTCGTCGACGATCTCTACGACCTGGACTGGATGATCAAGCTCGGCGCCCAGTTCCTCGCCGCGGGGATCATCACGGCGGGGGGCGGACTGCAGATCCTCTCGCTGCCGGTGGGGGAGATGATCCTGGTGTCGCCCTGGGTGAGCATCGTCGTGACGATGTTCGCGATCGTCGTGGTCATGAACGCGGTCAACTTCATCGACGGGCTCGACGGGCTGGTGGCCGGAGTCTGCCTGATCGCCAACGGCGTGTACTTCGTCTACGCGTACATCCTGACCCGCGACTCCGGCGCCTCGACCTACTTCAACCTCGCCACCTTCCTCGCGGCGGTGCTGATCGGCGCCTGCCTCGGCTTCCTGCCGCTGAACTGGAGCCCGGCGAAGCTGTTCATGGGCGACTCCGGCGCACTCGTCCTCGGGCTGCTGATGGCGACGTCGGCCATCGCCCTGACGGGGCAGATGCCCTCGAACGCCTTCGATCCGGAGCAGTTCGGCCGCTCCCAGCTGCTCGGCGCCTTCATCCCCATCGCGCTGCCGCTGGTCGTGGTGATGCTGCCGCTGCTGGACCTCGGGCTCGCGGTCTTCCGGAGGATGCGCGCCGGGAAGTCCCCGTTCTCACCCGACCGCAAGCACCTGCACCACCGCATGCTGGACCTCGGTCATCGCGACCGCGACGCCGTGCTGATCTTCTACGCGTGGACGGCGATCATCTCCCTCGCGGTGCTTCTGATGTACATCGCCACCCGCGAGGACTGGCCGGGCGGCTACCTCGCCGGCGTCCTGTTCGGCGTGATCGGCAGTGCGGCGTGCCTGGCCGTCACCCTCAACCCGTCCCGGCGCGCGAAGGCGCGCCCGAACCCGCCGGAGAACCCATGAACGTCCCCGCCAAGAGCCCCGTCACGAGCACCCCGATCCTCCGCCGCACCCTTATCTGGTCGGCGGGTGTCGCGGTGGTCGTGGCGGCGATCGCCGCCACGCTCGGCTGGTCGGTCGCCGGCGTGCACGGCCTGTGGAGCGGACTGCTCGGCGTGCTGCTGGCCGTGCTGTTCCTGGGCATCACCGCCGCGAGCATCCTGATCGCGAACCGCTGGTACGGCGATCCGCTCTACGTGCAGCTCTTCTTCGCGATCGTCCTGGGCGGCTGGCTGCTGAAGCTCGGCATCTTCGTGGTGGTGATGATCGTCCTGAGCGGTCAGCCCTGGATCAGCCCGATGGTGTTCTTCCTGTCGATCGTCGCCGGTGTGCTGCTCTCGCTCGTCGTGGACGTCGTGGTGATGATGCGGATGCGGATCCCGGCCGTCAGCGACATCTCGCTGCCCACCGAGGTCCCCGAGGATCGCGCTCCGGGCGCCGACGACGGCCAGGGGCAGCAGGACTGATCTGATAGTGTTGAAACGTGCCCCGCGCTCGTCCTGCGAGCGTGTTCGGTGTGAAGCACAATGACCATCGTCGTATCGGTTCGCCGATGCCCCGAAGTTGGAGCCTGCGCTGATTAATCTCGCTGCGACCCTCACCCCACGACTTGCCAGCGACGGCGAGTTCCACGGCCCTTCGATCGATGAGTTCTTCCCGGAGACGCTGTTCACGATCGCGGGCATCCCCGTGCACCGGATCACGCTGATCCAGCTGATCGCTACGACCATCCTCGTGGTGATCCTGGTGCTCGGCACCCGGCGCATGACGGTCGTCCCCGGCCGGTTCCAGAGCGTCGTCGAGATGGGGCTCGGATTCGCGCGGAACAACATCGCGCACGAGATGCTCGGCAAGAAGGACGGCGACCGCTTCCTGCCGTTGCTGGCGACCATCTTCTTCATGACGCTGTTCTTCAACCTGACCGGCCTCATCCCGTTCTTCAACATCGCCGGGACGAGCATCGCGGCGGTGCCGTTCGTGCTCGCGGTGATCAGCTACGTCACCTTCATCTACGCCGGTCTGAAGAAGAGTCCCGCAGGCTTCCTGAAGAACTCGCTCTTCCCGGCGGGCGTGCCGTGGCCGGCGTACATCATCGTGACGCCGCTGGAGTTCATCTCGACCTTCCTGGTGCGCCCCGTCACGCTCATGCTCCGACTGCTGATGAACATGGTCGTCGGCCACATGCTGCTCGTGCTCTGCTTCTCGGCGACCTGGTTCTTCTTCTTCACCGTCGGGGGCGGCTGGGCCTTCCTCGGCATCGGTACCCTCGCCTTCAGCGGCGCCTTCTCGGTCTTCGAGATCCTGGTCGCCGTGCTGCAGGCCTACATCTTCACTGTCCTGACCGCGGTCTACATCCAGCTCGCGGTCGCTGACGAGCACTAAGGGGACAGGCTTCCGCCTGCCCACCAACCGAAAGGAAAAACCCCGTGGACGCAACTACGGTTCTCGCTGACATCAACGGACACCTCGCAGCGGTCGGCTACGGCCTCGGCGCGATCGGCCCGGCCATCGGCGTGGGCATCGTCGTCGGCAAGACCATCGAGGGCGTCGCCCGTCAGCCCGAGCTGGCCGGTCGCCTGCAGGTGCTGATGTGGATCGGTATCGCCTTCACCGAGGCGCTCGCCTTCGTCGGCATCGCCGTCGGCTTCATCCCCTTCCCGTAATCCGCACCGACTTCAGAAGAAGGAGACAGGATGCTGCACGCTCTTGTCACGAACCTCGCGGCGGAGGGTGAGGTACACAACCCCATCCTCCCGCAGTGGTACGACATCATCTGGTCGGCGCTGTGGTTCATCATCATCCTCCTCGTGGTCTGGAAGGTCGCGCTGCCGCGGCTGTACGCCATGCTCGACGAGCGCTCCGCCGCCATCGAGGGCAACATCGCCAAGGCCGATGAGGCCCAGAAGCAGGCCGAGGCCGCGCTGGAGGAGTACACGCGCCAGCTCGCCGACGCCCGCGCCGAGGCCGGGCAGATCCGTGAGGCCGCCCGCGAGGACGGCAAGAAGATCGTCGCCGAGGCGAAGGACACCGCGACCAGCGAGGCCGCGCGCATCACCTCCGCCGCACACACCCAGATCGAGGCCGAGCGCCAGGCGGCGTTCGTCTCCCTGCGCAGTGAGGTGGGCACGCTCGCGATCGACCTCGCCGGCGGCGTGGTCGGCGAGACGCTCTCCGACGACAAGCGCGCGACTGCCGTGGTCGACCGGTTCCTGGCCGACCTCGAGGCAGCCGAGACGGCGGCCAAGTAATGGGCAGTGCGACCACTCAGGCGCTCGCCGCGTCGGCCTCGGCCCTCGCGACGACGAAGGGGATCACGATCGACGTCGCCAGCGAGCTGTTCGCCGTCGCGCGCCTGCTCGACGGATCCACTCAGTTGAGCGGTGCGCTGGCCGACGCCACGGTTCCGGCCGAGGGCCGTGCGAAGGTGGCCGCCGACGTGTTCGGCAGCCTGTCCGCACCGACGCAGACGGTGCTGGCCGCAGCGGTCTCGCAGCGCTGGTCCCGTGCCGCCGACCTGGTCGACGGCATCGAGGAGCTGGCTATCCGTGCCGCGTCCATCGCGACTCCGGCGACCGACGTCGCGGGCGAGCTCTTCCAGGTCACCCGCGTGGTCGCGGCGAACCCCGAGCTCGAGCTCGCGCTCGGCAGCCGCCTGGGCGACGCCTCGGCCAAGGGGGCGCTGATCGAACGGATCCTCGGCGGAAGCACCAGCGCGGCGACGGCGCTGATCGTGTCGTCGCTGGTGCGCCACCCGCGCGATCGTCGCGTGCGTCAGCTGCTGAGCCGCGCCGAGGGCATCGTCTCGGCGCAGCGCGAGAACGTGGTCGCGACCGTGCAGTCCGCGACCCCGCTCTCGGAGGCGCAGCAGAAGCGGCTCGGCGAGGCGCTGGCGCGCCGCTACGGCTCGAACGTCTCGCTCAACGTGGTCGTCGACCCCGCGGTGGTGGGGGGCCTGCGGGTGCAGGTCGCGGACGACGTGATCGACGGCAGCATCTCCGCGCGGCTTGCCGATCTCCGACAGAGACTCGCGGGCTAACACGACTTCGCGCGGATGACCGCGCCACCAGATACAAAGGGAAGACAATGGCAGAACTTACGATCAGCCCCGACGTCATCCGTGACGCGCTGAAGGACTTCGCCGCCGCGTACGAGCCGACTGCGGCCGCGGCGACCGAGGTCGGCACCGTCATCGACGCCGCCGACGGCATCGCGCATGTCGAGGGGCTGCCGGGTGTCATGGCGAACGAGCTCGTCACTTTCGCCGATGGCACCAAGGGCCTCGCACTGAACCTGGACGAGCACGAGATCGGCGTGGTCGTCCTCGGCGACTTCACCGGCATCGAGGCCGGACAGGAAGTGACCCGCACCGGTGAGGTGCTCTCGGTCCCCGTCGGCGACGGCTACCTCGGCCGTGTGGTCGACCCGCTGGGCACCCCGATCGACGGTCTCGGCGAGATCGCGTCGGAGGGCATCCGCGAGCTCGAGCTGCAGGCGCCGGGCGTGATGCAGCGCAAGAGCGTGCACGAGCCGCTGCAGACCGGCGTCAAGGCGATCGACGCGATGATCCCCGTCGGCCGCGGTCAGCGTCAGCTGATCATCGGTGACCGTCAGACCGGCAAGACGGCCCTGGCGATCGACACGATCATCAACCAGAAGTCCAACTGGGAATCCGGCGACGTGAACAAGCAGGTGCGCTGCATCTACGTCGCGATCGGCCAGAAGGGCTCGACCATCGCCTCGGTCAAGGGCGCGCTCGAAGAGGCCGGCGCCCTGGAGTACACCACGATCGTGGCCGCTCCGGCGTCCGACCCGGCGGGCTTCAAGTACCTCGCCCCCTACACCGGATCGGCCATCGGCCAGCACTGGATGTACGGCGGCAAGCACGTGCTGATCATCTTCGACGACCTGTCGAAGCAGGCCGAGGCCTACCGTGCCGTGTCGCTGCTGCTGCGCCGCCCGCCGGGGCGCGAGGCCTACCCGGGCGATGTCTTCTACCTGCACTCGCGGCTGCTCGAGCGTTGCGCGAAGCTCTCCGACGAGCTGGGGGCCGGTTCGATGACGGGCCTGCCGATCATCGAGACCAAGGCGAACGACGTCTCGGCGTACATCCCGACCAACGTGATCTCGATCACCGACGGCCAGATCTTCCTGCAGTCCGACCTGTTCAACGCCAACCAGCGTCCCGCGGTCGACGTCGGCATCTCGGTCTCGCGAGTCGGCGGCGACGCGCAGGTCAAGTCGATCAAGAAGGTCTCCGGAACGCTGAAGCTCGAGCTCGCGCAGTACCGCTCGCTCGAGGCCTTCGCGATGTTCGCCTCGGACCTCGACGCCGCCTCGCGTCGTCAGCTCGCCCGTGGTGCGCGCCTGACCGAGCTGCTCAAGCAGCCGCAGTACTCGCCGTACCCGGTCGAGGAGCAGGTGGTCTCGATCTGGGCCGGCACCAACGGCAAGCTCGACACCATCGAGGTCTCCGACGTGCTGCGCTTCGAGCGGGAGCTGCTCGACTACCTCCGTCGCAACACGAAGGTGCTCGACACGCTGCGTGAGACCAACGTCCTCGACGACGACACGGTCGCCGAGCTCGAGAAGCACACCGACGCCTTCATCCTGGAATTCGCCGGCGGCTCGGGCCAGTCCATCGGGACGCCGGGCAATGAGCAGCACGAGGCGGCTGCCGCCGAGGACGTCAACCAGGAGAAGATCGTCAAGGGCCGTCGCGGCTGATCGCCCCGGCAACGAATCATGGGCGCTCAACTCCGGGTCTACAAGCAGAAGATCTCTTCTGCTCAGACGACCAAGAAGATCACGAAGGCGATGGAACTCATCGCGGCTTCGCGCATCCAGAAGGCGATGGCACGCGTCAAGGCGTCCTCTCCCTTCGCGCGGGCCGTGACGAGGGCCGTCTCCGCCGTGGCAACGCACTCGAACATCGACCACCCGCTCACCCGTGAGCCCGAGATGATCCGCCGCTCCGCGGTCGTGATCTTCTCGAGCGACCGGGGCCTGGCCGGAGCCTTCAACTCGCAGATCCTGCGGGAGGGCCTGGAGCTCGCCGAGCTGCTGCGGTCCGAGGGCCGTGAGCCGGTGTTCTACCTGGTGGGTCGCAAGGCCGTCGGCTACTTCCAGTTCCGCGGCCTCGCCTCGGCGGAGGAGTGGACCGGTGACACCGACACTCCGTCGTTCCACACCGCGGAGCTGATCGCGGCCTCCCTGCTGGAGGCGTTCCAGCGCGGCGGCGACGCCGGGGGGGTCGATGAGATCCACCTGGTCTACAACCGCTTCGTCAGCATGATGACGCAGGAGCCGGAGACGGTGCGCCTGCTGCCGCTGCAGATCGCGGAGGCGGACGAGTCGGAGGCGGGCAGCACGGTCTACCCGCTGTACGAGTTCGAGCCGGACGCCGAGACCGTGCTGGACGCGATCCTGCCGGTGTACATCCAGAGCCGGGTCTTCAACGCCCTGCTGCAGTCGTCGGCCGCCAAGCAGGCCGCGACGCAGAAGGCGATGAAGTCGGCCAGCGACAACGCCGACAAGCTCATCACCGACTACACCCGGCTGCGCAACAACGCGCGTCAGGCCGAGATCACGCAGCAGATCGCCGAGATCGTCGGCGGCGCCGACGCCCTGGCGTCGAGCAAGTAAGACTCTAAGAGAGAGACGAAGATATGACCCCCACCGCAACGGCTGAGAACGCCGCGACCGCGGTCGTCGGGCGCGTCGCACGCGTCACGGGCCCGGTCGTCGACATCGAGTTCCCGCACGACTCGATCCCCGACATCTACAACGCCCTCAAGACCACGATCACGATCGGTGACGAGCAGACCGAGATCACCCTCGAGGTCGCTCAGCACCTCGGCGACGACCTCGTCCGCGCCATCTCGCTCAAGCCGACCGACGGCATGGTCCGTGGCCAGGAGGTGCGCGACACCGGTGCGCCGATCTCGGTGCCGGTGGGCGACGTCACCAAGGGCAAGGTCTTCAACGTCATCGGCGAGGTGCTCAACGCCGCTCCGGGGGAGCAGGTCGAGATCACCGAGCGCTGGCCCATCCACCGCAAGGCGCCGAACTTCGACCAGCTCGAGTCGAAGACCACGATGTTCGAGACCGGCATCAAGTCGATCGACCTGCTGACCCCGTACGTGCAGGGTGGCAAGATCGGCCTGTTCGGCGGTGCGGGCGTGGGCAAGACCGTGCTCATCCAGGAGATGATCCAGCGCGTCGCCCAGGACCACGGCGGCGTCTCGGTGTTCGCCGGCGTCGGCGAGCGCACCCGTGAGGGCAACGACCTGATCGGCGAGATGGAAGAGGCGGGCGTCTTCGACAAGACCGCCCTCGTCTTCGGCCAGATGGACGAGCCGCCGGGGACGCGTCTGCGCGTCGCGCTGTCCGCGCTGACCATGGCGGAGTACTTCCGCGATGTGCAGAAGCAGGACGTGCTGCTCTTCATCGACAACATCTTCCGCTTCACGCAGGCCGGTTCCGAGGTCTCGACGCTGCTGGGCCGCATGCCCTCCGCGGTGGGCTACCAGCCGAACCTCGCCGACGAGATGGGTGTGCTCCAGGAGCGCATCACCTCGACGCGTGGCCACTCGATCACCTCGCTGCAGGCGATCTACGTGCCGGCCGACGACTACACCGACCCGGCCCCGGCGACCACGTTCGCGCACCTCGACGCGACCACCGAGCTCTCGCGCGAGATCGCGTCGAAGGGGCTCTACCCGGCGATCGACCCGCTGACCTCGACCTCGCGGATCATGGACCCCCGTTACCTGGGCGAGGACCACTACCGCGTGGCCACCACGGTCAAGCAGATCCTGCAGAAGAACAAGGAGCTGCAGGAGATCATCGCGATCCTCGGTGTCGACGAGCTCTCCGAAGAGGACAAGATCGTCGTCGCCCGCGCGCGCCGGATCCAGCAGTTCCTCTCGCAGAACACCTACATGGCGAAGAAGTTCACCGGTGTCGAGGGTTCGACGGTGCCGCTGAAGGACACCATCGAGTCGTTCGACGCGATCGCCAAGGGCGAGTTCGACCACGTCGCCGAGCAGGCGTTCTTCAACGTCGGACCGATCTCCGACGTCGAGGAGAAGTGGGCGCAGATCCAGAAGGAGAATGCCTGATCATGGCCTCCGGTGCGAGCTCACTGCGCGTCAGCCTCGTCTCCGCGGACGCGGAGATCTGGTCCGGCGATGCCAGCCTGGTCGTCGCCAAGACCGTCGAGGGCGAGATCGGCTTCATGGCCGGTCACGAGCCGGTGCTCGCTATCCTCGCCCAGGGTGAGGTGCGCATCACCGGGATCGACGGCACCAAGGTGCTGGCGTCGGCTCAGGACGGGTTCCTGTCGATGGAGCGCGATGAGCTGACGATCGTCGCGGGCAACGCGGCGCTGATCGCCTGACACCCCTG
>JBASAE010000657.1:0-3161 GCA_049654285.1 Microbacterium sp. | reverse complement strand
TCAGCAGGCCGTCTACGACTCCGCCGCAGTAGCCGGCGATCACGCCGATCGTCGTGCCGATCAGGGTCGAAAGCACAGCCACGATCGTGGCGATCAGCAGCGATCGTTGGGTGCCGCGCAGCACCTGCGCCAGCATGTCGTGTCCGATCGCATCCGTGCCGAAAGGATGATCCCATGAGGGCACGGCCAGCACGTCGGTGGTCACCGTGTCGTAGCTGTACTTCCATAGTGCCGGTCCGATGATCGCTGCAAGCACGATGACGGTCAGCACGGCGAGCGACATCACCGCTGTCCTCCGGCGCGCGAAGCGCCGGAGGACAGCGGTGCCCTTCCTCGGGCCGGGGACCATCTTGACGGCGGCAGTGGCCGTGCCGACCAGGAACTTGCTGCCGTTCATCTCGTCTCCTCACCCGTGTGGCAAATAATCGAAGTCATTCCGTCAGTGACCAGGTCGCCGCGGCGAGGACCTGGAACTCCTTGGGCAGCTGGTCATCGACGCCCTGCAGTCGGCTCGATCGACTGACCATCTGCGGCACCACCCACATCGGGATGTTGGACACCGATGCCCACAGGTCGGCGTCGATCTGGTTGACCAGTTTCGCCTGTGCGGCGGGGTCGAGTTCGATTGCGGCCTGCGCGAACAGCTCATCGACATGCTTGTCACAGACACGGGCGAAGTTGTAGCCGCCATCGCAGGTGTACAGCGCCGAGTACCACGTCGCCGGGAAGTTGGAGCTCGGGTAGGCGCCGAGGGAGAGGTCGTATTCGCCGCCCTTGAGCGCGGCGAATCCGTCCGCGGTGGCCACGGGCTTGAGAGTGACCTGCATCCCGGCCTTCTTAAAGGCTGCTTGAACGAGCTGGGCAACCTGGGTTCCCAGCTGGTCCTCAGAGCGCACGAGCCATTCCAGCTCAAGGCGAGTACTGCCTCTCTCGAAGATGCCGTCGCTGCCCTTCACCCAACCGGACGAGGTCAGGATGCTCTCCGCCTCGGAGGCTCCCTTTGCATACTCCTTCGGCTTCTGATCCTCGTATGCAGCGGCTGACGGCGCATAGATGTGACTGTTGCTGAGGATTCCATCGACATCGTCGCCAAACAGCACCTTGGCGATCGCTGCGGGATCAAGGGCAGCGGCCATGGCCTTGCGTACGTCAGGGTCGCCGCTGAGCGGGCGTCCCATCTGAGTCATGAGGAACTGTTGGTTGCTGGTCGACGCGAGTTTCGTCTCGAGTGTCGAGACGGCACGCAGCTGTTCGATCGTCGATACGTTGGGTCGGACGTCGAACGTGATATCGGCGTCCGTGCTGGACAGACCCTGGATGATCGCCTGGTCGTCGCCGAAGACGCGCAGGGTGAGTGAGTCGATCACGGGTTTCTCGCCGAACCAGTTCGGGTTGTGTGTGAAGACCAGGTATTGAGCCGGCTTGCTCTCGTCGATGGTCCAGGGGCCGGCGCCGGGAGCGGGCGTTGAGGCGAGACCCGTGTTCCACGCTGTGGTGTCATCGCCGAGAGTCGCCATGTAGTGGGCGGGCAGCAGCGGCGAGAACATGCTCCGCCAGTCGGAGTATGGCGTCGAGAACGTGACGTCCACGGTGCCATCCTCATCGCCTGCCTCGACGGATGTCACCTTGCTGTACCCGCTGGTGTTGGTGACCTGCAGTTGGTCGTTGCTTCCGTTCAGGTGCTTCCACAGATAGTCGAAATCGTCGATCGTGATCGGCGTGCCATCAGACCAGACCGCGTCGGGCTGGATCGTATACCGCACCACCTGCGGGTCCTCAGAGATGATCTCGACGTCGGAGAGGAGGTCCTTGTTCACCTCGACGGTTTGAGCGCCTGTGACGTGGAAGGCCGAGGGGTAGATCGCGTTGGCGATGGCCATGCCCGTCGAGGTGGCGTTGTCGGGGTTGTAGGGGTTGAAGCCGGTCCACGCGGCGACCGAAGCCATAGTGATGTCACCGCCGCGCTGTGCGTCGGTCGTGTTCGGTGTTGTCGGTGATGCGTTGCATGCTGTGACTGCCAGCATGGCAGCCATCACCACGCTGACGCCCACTTTGGACGAGATCTTCATTCGGGTCATCCCTTCGCTGTGGATCGGTGTCTTCGTTGGCAACCGATTGCGTAAATGTTACGGATACTGGGCGTCAAGGTCAATCGTAAGTGTCGTAGTTCCCTTGTTTTCCCATACTGTTTTCGATCTCAGGCATAGCTGATCATTGATACAATCGATTGGGCGCTGTCGTAAGGTGATCAGACGGGCAGACCCGTTCCGATGCGGATGTGATCCACGGGCGAGAGCTCTCGACCGCTGTGCTAGATTCGCCACAATCGACCGGAGGAACACGTGACCGCGACATTGCGAGATGTGGCCGCAGCAGCTGGTGTGCACGTCAGCACGGCATCCCGGGCGATGAGCCCTGAGACCGAGCACCTCGTCAACCCGGCGACGGTGCGTCGTGTGCTCCGCGCGGCTCAGTCGCTCTCCTATGTCGCAAACCCACTGGCCAGAGGCTTGAAGACCAACAGGTCGCTGACCCTCGGCTTCGTTGTTCCCGACATCATGAATCCGTTGTTCCCACCGATGATCAGAGGGTTCGAAGACGTTGTGACAGAGCAGGGGTACTCTGCCATCACCGCGAACACGGACAACGACCCGGTTCGACAGCGGCAAGTGCTGTTCGCCATGCAGGGCAGGCGGATCGATGGACTTGTGCTCGCCTCTGCCGTGCTCGAGCAGGATGATGTCATCCGCGACCTGCGGCTGCCGATCGTGCTGGTCAACCGCGTCGACCCTGAGCTGGGGCTCTCCAGTGTCGCCGGAGATGAGGAATCGGGGCTGCGGCAGGCGGTCGAGCACCTGGTGGCGCTCGGGCATCGGCGCATCGCTCACATCGCCGGACCTCGTGTCACTTCGACCGGCCTGCTGAGGCGCCGTGCGTTCCAGCATGCGTTGCGTGATGCCGGCCTTGAGGTTCGCGAGCATCTCGTCATCGAAGCGGAGAGTTACTCCATTGAGGAGGGGGACAGATGCATGGATGAGCTGATTGCCCGTGACGGCGAGTTCACGGCCGTCGTCGCAGGCAATGATCTGATTGCCCTGGGCTGCTGCGATGCGATGCGCCGCCGCGGGGTGGACTGCCCGGCGGACGTGTCGGTCATAGGC
>JBASAE010000656.1:0-4374 GCA_049654285.1 Microbacterium sp. | reverse complement strand
ATGCTGGACTACATGTTCTCCCACCAGGTGACGTATTGCATCGTCCACAAAGTCGACCGGCTCGCACGCAACCGCCTCGACGACGTCGAAATCCATCGCGCGCTCCTCGACGCGGGAGTCACGCTCGTCTCCGCGACGGAGAACATCGACGAGACGCGCTCGGGCATGTTGTTGCACGGGATCATGTCCAGCATCGCCGAGTTCTACTCCAAGAATCTCGCCACAGAGGTGACGAAGGGGCTGACGCAGAAGGTCGCCACCGGCGGCACACCCATGCGCGCACCACTCGGTTACCTCAACGTCCGCGCGAAGGACGAGCACGGCCGCGAGTATCGCACGGTTGAGATCGACGAAGAACGCGCCCCGTTCATCCGCTGGGCGTTCGACCAATACGCCGCCGGTGAGCACAGCGTGGTCAAACTGCTGGCCGATGCGACGGCGCGAGGGCTCACAACGATCCCGACACCGCAACGCCCGTCCGGCCCGCTGGGCAGGTCGACGTTCTTCAAGATCCTCCGCAACCCCTACTACATCGGCATGGTTCCGTATAAGGGCGCGAACCACCCGGGCTCTCACGAACCGTTGATCGACCTGGCCACCTGGCAGCGGGTGCAGCCGATCCTCGACACGGCGAAGCAAGCGCGGGCGCGGAAGCGGGTCCACGATCACTACCTCAAGGGCGCTCTGTTCTGTGGGACGTGCGGGTCGAGGTTGCAGCTCGACCTACCGACGAACAAGCAGGGCATCCAATACGCTTACTACTCGTGCAGCGGCAGACGCACGCGCAAGACGAAGTGCACCCGGCGCGCAATCCCCGTTGCGGTCGCTGAGCAGTTGGTCGCGGACTGCTACGCGCGGATCTCGATCAACGAGGCGCAGTACGTTGGCCTCGCTAAGAAGGTCGAGGCCGCATTCGACGAGAGGTTCGTGGCGCGATCCGACGAGCTGGCAGAACTCGCGGCGAACCGTCGACGACTGGAAGACGAGTCCGACAAGCTCCTCGCCGCCCACTTCGCCGACGCCATCGACCTCACCACGCTGAAACGCCACCAGGACCGCATCCGCGCCGGGCTGACAGACATCGACCGCCGCATCGAGAACGAACACGACCAGGACCAAGGCCCGAGACGCCAGATCGACAAGGCGCTACGGCTTCTGATCGACTGCCAGCGCCTCTATAAGAGCACCGACGCCCACGGGAAACGCCTCGCGAACCAGACCTTCACCACCAGCATCGACATTAACGAGGACGAAGAAGCAACGCTCCGCCTCGCGGAACCGTTCGCCATCGCTTCGACTCGCTGCGCTCGCTCAACGAGCGGGAGAACACCCATGTCAGGGGTTCGACTACGTCTTCAATTGTGGAGCCTAGGAGATTCGAACTCCTGACATCTTGCTTGCAAAGCAAGCGCTCTACCAACTGAGCTAAGGCCCCGAGCGGGATGATCCGCGGGGTTCCGCGGACGCGGAGTGGGGCTACCAGGACTTGAACCTGGGACCTCTTCATTATCAGTGAAGCGCTCTAACCGCCTGAGCTATAGCCCCGTCAACCTCCAAGACTTTACCGGAACACCGACGAAAATCCGAATCGAGCCGTCGCGGGTCAGCGCGCGGCGCGCAGCGTCACCGTTCCCGCCGACACCTGGACATCCACCCGGTTCTGCGAGGTCCGCGACTCGGACAGGTCGCTGTTCAGCGTTCCCGCCGACCTCCGAGACCGCAGATCGTACGTGTCGTTCGGAAGCGTCAGCCGCAGCTCGCCCGCCGACACGTCGACCGACACCTCGCTCGGCACCGATGTCAGCTCTGCGATCAGCCTCCCGGCGGCCACGGTCAGCTCGGACGTGCGCACGTCGGCCATCGTGATGTCGGCCTGACCGGCATTGACCTCCGCGTCGAGGCTCGTCGCCGAGCCGCTGAGCGTCAGCCTGCCGGCGTTCACCGTGGCATCCAGCTCGCCGAACTCGCCATCGGCGCGCAGCGCCCCCGCCTGCAAGGTCAGGTCGGCGTCCACGCCGCGCAGCGATTCGGGCAGCTTCAGGGTCGCCCTGACATCCTTGCGCAGCCAGTCCGGTCCGAACCAGTCGAATATCCGGTTCGTGCTGGTCACCTTCAGCTCGTTCTCGTCGACCCGCATCCGCAGTGGTGCGTCGCCACCGGCATTCGACTCGAGCACCACCCGATCGCCGTCGTAGAACTCGATCGACAGGTCGACCGCGCTCACGTCGACATCGATGTCGGTGATGCCGGATGCCCCGGCATACGCCGTCTCCGCCGACCCCGCCAGCTGGCCCAACGACACGGTGACCGCGTGCGACCCGGCTCCCAGCAGCGCGAACCCGCCGACCACCGCGGTCACTGCCGTGACCGCCCCGATACCCGCCTTCGTCGCGTTCATCGCGCACCTCCTGTCTGCGGCGTCCCGCCGCCCGTCTGGCCGGCGCCCGGCGCCGTGCCCGTGTTCTCGATGTGGGCCAGCGCGGCGAGCACCCGGCGGTTGCCGGACTCGTCGGGCTCCAGCCCGAGCTTCTGGAAGATCGCCGTGATGTGCTTCTCGACGCTCGCCTCGCTGAGGAACAGCGCCGCAGCAATCGCCTGGTTCGACTTTCCCTCCGCGATCAGCGCGAGCACCGTGCGCTCGCGGTCGGTGAGCCGCAGCATCCGTTCGTCGCGGTTCCGGCGGGTGAGCAGCTGCGCGACGACCTCGGGGTCGAGCACCGTCGCCCCATCGGCGATCCGCTGCACAGACTCGACGAACTCCGCGACGTCGGCCACCCGATCCTTCAGCAGGTAGCCGAGCGGCCCGCCTTGAGCGGCGATCAGGTCGCTCGCGTATCGTTCCTCCACGTACTGCGAGAGCACCAGGAGGGGGAGCTGCGGATGCGAGGACCGCAGTCCCAGCGCCGCGCGGATGCCCTCGTCGGTGAACGTCGGGGGCAGTCGCACATCGAGGATGCACAGCTCCGGCTCCCCGGAGGCCACGCTCGCGGTCAGCTCGGAGGTGTCCGGCAGCGCCGCGACCACCTCGTGCCCGGCATCCTCGAGCAGCCGCACCAACCCCTCGCGCAGGAGCACGGAGTCCTCCACGATCAGGATGCGCATGGCACCGTCACCTCCAGACTGGTCGGGCCGCCGGCCGGACTGTCCAGTCGGAACGTGCCGCCGGCCGCGAGCACGCGGTTCGATATGCCGTCGAGCCCGCCACCGGGCTGTACCTGGGCCCCGCCCAAGCCGTTGTCCTCGACGCGCGCCCACAGCACACCGCCCTCGCGGCTGCGCACCACGACACGGCATTCGCTCGCGCGGGAGTGCTTGGCGGCATTGGTCAGCGACTCCGCGATCGCGAAGTACACCGCCGCCTCCGCATCCCGGCATCCCGACGCCGCGCCGGTCGCGCCGGGCTCGAGCCGCACGTCGAGCAGCACGGGAATGTGGGACCTCGACGCCAGCGCCGAGAGCGCCGCGTCGAGGCCGCGGTCGTCGAGCACGGAGGCGTGGATGCCCCGGGCGAGCTGCCGCAGCTCGGTGATCGCGGCCTTCGTCGAGGTGTGCGCCTCGTCGATGAGCGCCTTCGCGGCGGCCGGATCGCTGTCGATCTTCTGCTGGGCGAGGCCCAGGGTCATCCCGACGGAGACCAGGCGCGGCTGGACGCCGTCATGCAGATCCCGCTCGATGCGGGTCCGTTCGACGTCGGCCGCACGGACCGCTCCCTCGCGCTGGGCACTGCTGGTGCGCACCTGCTCGGTCAGCTCGGCCTCTCGGCTGGGCACGACCAGCGCGCGGGTGAGCACACGGTGCAGGAGAGCGAGGCCGATCATGCCACCGGCACACGCCGCAGCACCGAGGATGCCGACGACCGGCGCCCAGAACCCGGTGAGCTCGCCGCCCCAGGGTCCGCTGACGCTCTCGGCCCCGGTGAGCGGCGCCCAGGAGATCATCGCCCACCAGATGCCGCTCCAGAACAGGCGCAGCACGATGCTTCCGGCCACACACGCGAGGATGAAGTTCACCAGCGCCCGCCACATCCGGCCGTCGAGGGACTGACGGCCGAGGGCGCGGAGCCAGCCGCCGAAGCCGGGCCTCTCCTGCCGGCGCCACTGCAGCCGCGGAAGCCCCAGCCCGTACAGCCCGTCGACGCGTGACACCTCGAACCAGGCGACGCCGAACATCGCGTAGACCAGGCCGACCAGCAGCACCACGCCGAAGCCGAACACGAAGAGCAGCACCAGGCCCGCGGTGAAGAGCCCGGTGAGCGCGGCGAAGATCCCGCTGCCCACCACGCCGAGAGCGGCGAGCTCAAGGATCGTCAGGAAGATCCGCAGGCGCGGCTTCGGCCGATCGGATGCCGCAGCGCCAGGCTGCTGCGGGGCGTAC
>JBASAE010000655.1:0-1733 GCA_049654285.1 Microbacterium sp. | reverse complement strand
AGGCGCAGCTGCTCGGTGTTGTCCTTCGTGACGCCGGTCACGCCGTCACGGACGACGAACGTCCAGTTCGGGTTCCACACCGGGATGATCGGCATCTCGTCGAAGATGATCTGCTGGGCTTCGGAGGAGATGCGATCGCGCTCTGCGGCGTCGTTCGTCTGGAAGCCGGTCTGCAGCAGGCCGTCGAGCTTCGCGTTGCCGAAGTCGCCGAAGTTGTTGCCCGATCCGGTGCTGAGCAAGCCGCTCATCACGTAGAACGGGTCGTTGCCCCAGCCGAGGAAGCTGTTGAGGAACATCGGGAGTTCCTTGCCGCGGGCGCGCTGCGTGAACTCGGCATCCGGCAGCGGACGCACGTCGACGGTGATGCCGATCTCGGCGAGCGCCGACTGGATGTACACGGCGGCGCGGGCTTCGACGGCCGAGGACTGCTTGAACGACAGCGTCGTCTTGAACGGAGGGATGCCCGCGTCGGCGATCGTCTTCTTCGCCTTCTCCATGTTCTGGCTGAAGTCGTTGATCTTGGCATCGTGCGTCACCATGCCCTCCGGCACCATTCCGCTCGCCGGGCGCGCGTAGCCGTACAGCACGTCGGAGACGAACGTGTCGTAGGGGAGCGCCTGGGAGACGGCCTGGCGCACCGCGGGGTTGTCGAACGGCGCAGCCGTGACGTTGAAGCCGAGGTACTGCAGCAGGTGCGACGACTCGGAGACGACGGTCAGGCCGTCGACCTTCTCCAGCTCCTTGACCTGGTCGAGCGGGAGGCCCTGTGCCAGGTCGATCTCGCCGCTCTGCAGCAGCAGGGCACGCTGCGCCGGGTCACTGACGAACTGGATGGTGACACCGCTGTTGGCGATGCGGTCCTGGTCGTAGTACTTCGGGTTCGGTGCGAGCGTGATGCTCGTGGTCGGGTCGTAGGCCGCGACCGTGTACGGGCCGGAGGAGTTCTCGTTCTCACGGAACCAGTCGAAGGCCCACGGGTCGTCCGCGGTCTTGTGCGCTTCGCCGGCCTCCTTCGAGAGGATGCCGAAGGGCTGCATCGCCAGCATCTTGTCGAGCAGAGGGGTCGCGAACGCCGCGGTGATCTGCACGGTGCGCTCATCGACGGCCACGAACTGGTCGGCGCTGGTCAGCCCGACCATGGGGTAGAGCACCTTGATGTAGCCGGGGCCTTCCAGGCCGCGGACCATGCTCCAGACCACGTTCTCGGCGTTCAGCGGTGAGCCGTCCGCGAAGGTCAGTCCCTCACGGAGCGTGATGGTGAGAACGGTGCGGTCCTCGTTGTACTCGTACTTCTCGGCGAGGGCGTTGTCGAACTCGTCGGTGCCGACGCGGGTGAGCCCGTTCTCGTCGTACTGCTGCTCGATGAGCTGCTCGACGAGCGACCCGCTGGTCACCATCGCGGCCCGGCTGCGGTACTGCTGCGGGTCGAGGATGTCGACCGAGGAGTCGAGGCTGATGACGAGCGGCTTCTTCTCGGTGGTGCCGGCGTCACCGCCGTCCTTGTCGGGGGTGGACGCCGAGCACGCGCTGAATGCGAGGGCGCCGGTGAGGGCGATGCCGACGGTGAGGAGGAGCCGGCTGCGCCGGCTGAAGCTGAGGGACACGATGCGATGCCTCCGAAGAGATGGCGGCACGGTGACGCGGCGGGGTAGGGCGCATCGGATGCCGAGGAAGGGTGCTGTGGCAGGCGGTCTCTTCATTCTTCTGACCGAGTGGGCGCGGTGCATCGGCAC
>JBASAE010000654.1:0-1524 GCA_049654285.1 Microbacterium sp. | reverse complement strand
GGACTATGTGCGCACACTCGTCGACCGTTTCGGCAACCCGGCCATTGTCGACACCCTGGAGAGACTCGCGGCGGACTCGGTCGAACGGATGGCGAAGTTCGTCCTCCCGGCTCTCGATGACTCCCGGGACGCGGTCGGATATCTCGAGACGGCAGCCGTGATCGTGGCGAGCTGGGCGACGGCGGTCAGCAACAGCGGCTCACCGGTGATCTCGGCCGGGGTCGGCCCCGGCGTCGCGGACGCGATCCGGAGCGCTGACCGTGAAGCGCGCTTCCTCGATCTGCTGGGATGGCGCCGGTCGGTCACCGCGGACGAACGGCTCCGCGATGCGATCACCGCCGTCATGACGGCTTTCCGCCTACAGGAGCCGGCCGCGGTGCTGGAGCGGATGGTGCGGGGGCGAGCCGGTCAGCTCTCGGAACCCGCCGCGAGTGACGCGCCCCCGTCCGGGTCGTCCGGGTCGTCCGGGTCCTCCGGGTCCTTCGGGGCGGACGTGGTCGGCATCGCCGGCAGGTCGACCGTCGCCAGCCCGAGACCGAGCCCGAAGACCTCGTCGGGCAGCGGAGCATCCAGGTGATCGACGGCGTCGTCGGATTCGAGCGGCTCGCCGGGCAGCGCAGCCCAGGTCTGCCGCTCTTCGGGTCGCTGCTGGAAAAGTCCCATCTCGTTATTCTCCTCCTCCGGAGCGCGACGGGCGCGAGGAACGTCCTTCGTCCGACGCGGCGCGCACCGCGTCGACGAGCTCGCGCCACGGCCCGGTGAGCGCCGACTCCGGCAGTTCGCGGTGGCGTTCGTCGTGGGACGTCACCGCGCGGATGCTCCACGTGAACCGATCGGCGTCGAGGCGGGCCGGTGGTTCGGGGTCGTCCCACGGACAGCTCTCCACCAGCGCGACCCAGTGCTGCTGGTCGCGTTCCGGGGCCACCTGCCATCGGCGGCGCAGACCGGCGATCCCGCCGCTGCGCACGACGAGGATCACGATGCCCACGGCACCGCCTGCGGCGCCCGGGTCACCCGGGGGAACCTGCGCCGGCATCCTCGATCACTCCGACCGCGACCCACCCGCTGCGGACCGCCTCCTCCACGCTATCCCCCTGCTCCCGGGCGGCGACGAGCGTGGCTTCGGCGAACTCGGCGAACGTCGCCGTCTTCGAGAGCCCGCCGGTGAGCGTGCGGTACCAGGCCAGGCCCGCGTTCTCCCAGGCGTGGCCCCCGAGCGCGGTCGCGGCGAGGGCGAACGCGCGATTGGGGATGCCCGAGTTGAGGTGCACTCCGCCGTTGTCCTCCTCGGTCGTCACATAGTGCGCCATGTCGGCGGGCTGCGGATCCCTGCCCAGCTCGGGGTCGTCGTAGGCGGTCCCCGGATGCAGCATCGACCGCAGCGCCGTCCCGTGGATCTCGGGCGTGAAGAGGCCCGCGCCGATCAGCCAGGAGGCCTGATCGGCGGTCTGGCCGAGGAGGTGCTGCTCGGTGAGCGCTCCGAACACGTCGGCGCACGACTCGTTCAACGCGCCGGGCTGGCCC
>JBASAE010000653.1:0-11781 GCA_049654285.1 Microbacterium sp. | reverse complement strand
TTCAAGCTCGTCACGCACGCCTATGACGTGCTGAGCGATGAGGACTCGCGCCGTCGCTATGACATGGGCGGCGACGAGAACGGCGGCTTCGGCGGAGGGTTCGGCGGCTTCGGCGACATCTTCGAGACCTTCTTCGGCGCGGCGGGCGGTGCCCGCTCGGCCCGGCCGAGGTCGCGGCGGGAGCGCGGACAGGACGCGCTGGTGCGCGTCACGCTCGACCTGGGCGACGTCGTGTTCGGCGCGCATCGCGACATCGAGGTGGACACCGCCGTGCTCTGCGAGGTCTGCAACGGGTCGTGCTGCCAGGAGGGCACGTCGCCGGTCACCTGCGACGTGTGCGGCGGCAGCGGACATGTGCAGCGCCAGGTGCGGAGCCTGCTCGGCAACGTCGTCACCACGCAGCCCTGCGGCTCGTGCGAGGGATACGGCACCACCATCCCGTACCCGTGCGGGAACTGCGCGGGCCAGGGGCGGGTGCGTTCGCGTCGCACGGTGTCTCTCGACATCCCGGCGGGCGTCGAGACCGGGCTGCGGCTGCAGCTGCCCGGCTCGGGCGAGGTCGGGAAGGCCGGAGGCCCGAACGGCGACCTGTACGTCGAGGTCACGGTCAACCCGCATCCGGCGTTCAGCCGCGACGGCGACGATCTGCTCGCGACCCTCGAGGTCTCGATGACGGATGCGATCCTCGGCACCCCCACGAGCATCGAGGGACTCGATGGCACGGTCGACCTCGAGCTCAGACCCGGTGTGCAGTCCGGCGACGTGCTAACCATCGCCGGGCGGGGCATCACGCCGCTCCGGGGCAGCCAGCGCGGCGACCTGCGGGTCGGGGTGCAGGTCGTCACGCCGACCAGGCTCGACTCGGCGCAGCGTGCCCTGATCGAGGACTTCGCGAAGCGCACGAAGGCGCCGGCGCCGAAGCTCGCGCAGTTCCAGCAGGGGCTGTTCTCGAAGCTGCGCGACCGGTTCCGCAGCCACTGACATGGCCCTGCACTTCCTCACGCCCGGCGGCGCGACCGCGCAGATCGGCGAGATCGTGCTGCTCACCGGAGCAGAGGCCAAGCACGCCGCAGTGGTGCGTCGGGTGCGCGTCGGCGAGAGCGTGACGATCGGCGACGGCAAGGGCGCCTGGCTCGAAGGCGTCGTGGACGACGTGTCGGCGGCCGAGGTGTCGGTGCGCATCACGGAACGCATCGAGCATGCTCTTCCCGCGACCCGCATCGTGCTCGTGCAGGCGCTGGCCAAGGGCGACCGCGACGAGCTCGCGGTACAGGCCGCGTGCGAGCTGGGCGTCGACGGGATCGTGCCCTGGCAGGCCGCTCGCAGCATCTCCCGCTGGGAGGGGCCGAAGGCCGCAAAGGGCAGGGAGCGCTGGGCGACGATCGTGCGTGAGGCGGCCAAGCAGGCGCACCGGCCCTGGGTGCCCGAGGTCGCCGACGTGGTGTCCACGGCCGGGCTCGCGGCACGCGCCGCGACGGCCCGGATGCTGGTGCTCGACCCGTGGACCGATACTCGGCTCTCCGACATCCGTCCCGACGGACGCGACATCCTGATCGTCGTGGGGCCGGAGGGCGGGATCGCCCCGGAGGAGCTGGAGAGGCTCGAGGCGGCCGGGGCCGAGCGCGTCCGCCTGGGTGACACGGTGCTGCGCACCTCGACCGCGGGCCCTGCGGCGATCGCGGTCCTCTCGGCGTCCCTGGGCCGCTGGTAACCGGATCCGGACCGGTAAACTGGGCAGCATGACGGAACCCTCGATCTTCACCCGCATCCTCGGCGGGGAGATCCCCGGTGAGATCCTCGCCGAGAACGACACCGTGTTCGCGATCCGCGACATCAACCCGCAGGCACCGCTGCACGCGCTCGTGATCCCCAAGACCGAGCAGTACCGCGACGTGACCGAGCTCGCGTCCGGTGACCCGGGACTGCTCGCCGACATGGTCGCGATGGCGAAGCGGCTCGCCACCGAGCACGCCAACGGCGAGTACCGGCTCATCTTCAACAACGGTGCGAGCGCGGCGCAGTCGGTCTTCCACGTGCACGCCCACGTGCTCGGCAACATCGAGGAGAACAAGCTCGTTGGATTCTGACGAACAGACCACACCCGCAGGACAGGGCGGCGACGCCACCGAGCGCATCCTCGCCGACGGCGTCGCGATGGTGCAGCTGCTCGGCCCGCAGGACCGACTGCTGCGGATGCTCGAGAAGGAGCATCCGCAGGTCGCGGTGCTGGTGCGCGGCAACGAGATCACCCTGTCCGGGTCGGCGGCCGACGTCGCAGCCGCCAGGCGCCTGGTCGACGAGCTCATCGCGATGACGCGCAACGGCCATGAGCTGGCGCCCAGCGATGTCGAGCACTCCGCGCGCATGCTGCGTCTCGACGACGGCCCCCGGCCCAGCGAGGTGCTCGGCGAGGCGATCCTGTCGACCCGGGGCCGGGTGATCCGCCCGAAGACCTTGGGGCAGAAGGAGTACGTCGACGCGATCGAGGAGAACACGATCGTGTTCGGCATCGGCCCCGCCGGCACCGGGAAGACCTACCTCGCGATGGCCAAGGCCGTGCAGGCCCTGCAGCGCAAGGAGGTCGAGCGCATCATCCTGACGCGCCCCGCGGTCGAGGCGGGGGAACGGCTGGGCTTCCTGCCCGGGACCCTGACGGACAAGATCGACCCGTATCTGCGTCCGCTGTACGACGCGCTCAACGAGATGATGGACCCCGAGGTCGTGCCGCGCCTGATGGCCAGCGGCACGATCGAGGTCGCCCCCTTGGCGTACATGCGCGGCCGCACCCTGAACAACTCGTTCGTGGTGCTGGACGAGGCGCAGAACACCACCCCCGAGCAGATGAAGATGTTCCTCACCCGCCTCGGCTTCGGCACGCGGATGGTCGTCACGGGCGACATCACCCAGGTCGACCTCCCGCAGGGGGCGTCCGGTCTGCGTCTGGTGACCCGGGTGCTGAAGGACATCGACGACATCCATTTCGCGCGGCTGACCAGCGACGACGTCGTGCGGCACTCCCTGGTGGCGCGGATCGTCGACGCCTACAGCGAGTACGACGAGCAGCGCACCGCCGCCCGGGTCGAGCGGGAGCAGGCGCACGAGTTCGCGAACCGCGCGGAGCGACGGGCGGGGATGCCGAGAGACCGCAAGCCGAGACGAGGCCTGTCATGATCGAGATCAACAACGAGTCCGCCGTCCGGATCGACGAGACGGTGCTGCAGCGGCTCACCGAGTTCAACCTCGCGCAGCTGCACGTCAGCCCGGACGCCGAGGTGGCGATCGTGCTCGTCGACGAGGGCGCCATGGAGGCGCTGCACGTGCAGTGGATGGACGAGCCGGGACCCACCGACGTGCTGAGCTTCCCGATGGACGAGCTGCGGCCGGGCACCGAGGACCGCCCGACCCCTCCCGGACTGCTCGGCGACATCGTGCTGTGCCCGCAGGTCGCCGAGACCCAAGCCCAGGCGGCGAAGCACTCGCTGATGGACGAGCTGATCCTGCTCACCACGCACGGCCTGCTGCATCTGCTGGGCTTCGACCACGCCGAACCCGAGGAGGAGCGTGAGATGTTCGGCCTGCAGCGTGAGCTGATCCGCGGGTTCGCAGGCGTCGAACGCCGACGATGATCGAGGTGGTCCTGCTCTGCGGAGCCGTGCTGCTGGTCGCGTTCGGCGGCCTGATGGCCGCCGTGGACGCCGCGTTCGGCGTGACGTCGCGCAGCGACCTGGAGGAGATGGCCGGCGAGGGCCGCAACGCCGTCCCCCTGACCCGTATCGCGGCCGATCCCGACGTGCACGTCAACTCGGTGGCGTTCATGCGCGTGCTGTCCGAGACCACGGCCGCGGTGCTGGTCACGGTGGCGCTGGTGCGGCTGCTGCCGAACATCTGGTGGGCGATGCTCGCGGCCGCCGTGCTGATGACCGGGATCACGTTCGTGCTGGTCGGGGCGAGTCCGCGATCCTTCGGACGGCACCACGCCGACGGGCTGCTGCGGTTCTGGGCACCCGTGGTGCGCGGGGTGCGGATCGTGCTCGGACCGCTCGCGCAGGGGCTCGTGACGCTCGGCCGGCGGGCGACCCCCGGCGGACGCAGCTCGTTCGCCTCGGAGGAGCAGCTGCTGAGCATGGTCGACGAGGCCGCCTCGAACGACCTCATCGAGGAGGACGACCGGGATCTGATCCATTCGGTGTTCGACTTCACCGACCAGTTCGTGCGCGCGGTCATGGTCCCGCGCACCGAGATGGTGACGGTCGACGCGGCCGCGACCACCGCTGCGGCGATGGACCTGTTCCTCTCGAAGGGCGTGTCGCGGATGCCGGTCGTGGACGACGACGCCGATGACGTCGTCGGGGTGCTGTATCTGAAGGACCTCGTGCAGTTCGCGTTCCGCGACGAGAGCGCCTGGCGGCACGCCCCGGTGCGTCCCATCGCCCGCCCGGCGACCTTCGTCCCGGAGTCGATGCGCGCGGAGACGCTGCTGCAGCAGATGAAGCGTGACGCCGTGCACGTGTGCATGGTGATCGACGAGCACGGCGGGATCTCCGGGCTCGTCACGCTGGAGGATCTGATCGAGGAGCTGGTCGGCGACATCGCCGATGAGTACGACCGGGCGCCGGCGGAGGTCGTCGACCTCGGCGACGGCCGATACCGGGTGAGCTCGCGGCTGTCGCTCGAGGACGTCGGCGACCTGTTCGGCCTGGAGCTCGACGATGACGACGTGGACTCGATCGGCGGCCTGCTCGGCAAGGCGCTGGACCAGGTGCCGCAGCCGGGATCGACCGCGACCGTCGAGGGGCTGGTGCTCACCGGCGGCGCCTCGCGCGGGCGGGGCAGGGGAATCGCGACGGTGTTCGTGGAACGCGCGCCGGAAGAAGGGTCGGAAGAAGATGAGTGATGTCAGGCGGAGCGGGTTCGTGACCTTCGTGGGGCGCCCCAACGTCGGCAAGTCCACGCTGACCAACGCCCTGGTGGGTGAGAAGATCGCGATCACCAGTGAGAAGCCGCAGACCACCCGGCGCGCGATCCGCGGCATCGTGAACCGGCCGGACGGTCAGCTCGTGATCGTGGACACCCCCGGCATCCACAAGCCGCGTACCCTGCTGGGCGAACGGCTCAACGACCTGGTCGAGCAGGTGCTCGGCGATGTCGACGTGATCGGCTTCTGCGTCCCGGCGACCGAGAGGGTCGGTCCGGGCGACCGCCGGATCGCCGCCTCGCTCGACGGATATCCGCGGGCGAGGAAGGTCGCGATCGTGACCAAGACCGATGCGGCCTCGAAGGACGAGATCATGGAGCGCCTCATGGAGGTGGACTCGCTGCGCGAGGACTGGGCGGCGGTCATCCCGCTGTCCTCGGTCGCGGAAGATCAGCTCGATGTGCTGGCCGACGAGGTGCTCGCCCTGATGCCCGAGGGACCGGCGCTCTACGAGGCCGGCGTGGTCACCGACGAGTCGACCGAGGACCGGATCGCGGAGATCATCCGCGAGGCGGCGCTGGAGGGCGTGCGCGACGAGCTGCCGCACTCGATCGCGGTCGTCGTCGATGACATCGCCGCGCGCGAGGACAGCGACCTCACCGACGTGCACGCCTCGATCGTGGTCGAGCGCGACAGCCAGAAGGCGATCATCATCGGACGGAAGGGCGCGCGGCTGCGCGACGTCGGGGCGCGGGCCCGAGCGGAGATCGAGCCTCTGCTCGGCACGCGCGTGTTCCTCGGCCTGCACGTGCGGGTGGCCAAGGAATGGCAGCGCGACCCGAAGCAGCTCGGCCGGCTCGGGTTCTGAGCTCACCGAAGCGCTAGCGACCGCCGGAGAAGCCGCCGCCTCCTCCACCGCCGGAGAAGCCGCCGCCGAAGGACCCGCTCGACGACGACGACGTGGTGGTCGACGTCGCGGTGAGCGAGGAGCCCAGGTTCGACACCGACGAGCCGAGGGAGCCGATGGCGTAGCCGGTGTACCACGTGGGAACAGCATCCTGCCGTTCGTACTGCACCGCGAGCACCCGGGACCACTCCCTCTCCATCCCGAACAGGATCGCGTAGGGGAGGAGACGCTCGTACAGGACGATCACCCAGGCTCCGCCGTCGTGGCGCCTCTCCGCGCCCGAGTAGGACTGCAGCACGCGGATGCGATCGGCCTCGGCGATGCGGATGAACTCGCGCGCGCCCTGCAGGTGCTCGCGGGCCTCGGCGCCCTTCGGGGTGAGGACCGTCGTCGGGATCATCAGCCTGACGCCGATGACGAGCGCCGGTACGCCGATGACGAGGCCGAGGGTGAAGGCGAGCATCGCAGCAGGGCGGCCGACGACGAGACCGGGGATGGCGAGTCCGACGGCGGTGCAGGCGGCGAGCATCGCGAGGATGCCGAGCACCATCCCCGCGACCGAGCGGCGGCGCACGGTGAGACCGCGGTCGGCCGCGGCCTTCGCCGCGGCGCGGTGCAGGGCGGACAGCCGCGTCACGAGCCCGTCGTCGGGCTCCGCGAGGTCGACGCTGCTCCCCGGAGGCCGGGAGGGGAAGAGCGCGTTCGTGGTCTGGGCGTCCAGGGGGTCGAGGCCGGAAGCGGCGTCCAGCAGGGTGAGCCGCGGCTTGTCCTCGCCGTCCTCGATGCGCAGCGCGCCACGGACGCCGAGATGCACGATCTCGGCCGGGAGGGACTTCGCCCTCGTCCCGTCGATCTCGGCGGCGAGGAGCGGCGGAAGGTCGTCGGGCACCTCGTACTGCGCGACCACGACCCCTCGGCCCTGGGCGCGGTGCCTGCGCTTCATCAGCCCCAGCGACAGCAGGCCCGCGCCGCCGGCGAGCAGCCCGCCCCCCACGACCCCGTAGGGGACGACGTCGGTCAGGGCGTCCGGCTGAAGAGCCGGCGAGGGGGAGACGGTGCCGAAGCGGAACGGGAACGCCACCGTGATGCCCTCGCCTGCGGTCAGATCCGTCGCCGCCACGGTGAAGAGGTCTCCGTCGTCCGCGACATCGCAGGCGGTGACGGAGCCGGAGTATCCCTGGTAGCAGCTCGGCTCGCCGGACATCGCGGCGGTGAGGGTGCGGTCGAAGCGGATGCCGCCGGTGAACGAGGCGATCGGTTGCGTACTGTCCAACGGCAGCAGATCCCAGTAGAACTCGTCGATGTCGAGGTCGGCGGGGTGATGGAACACGTCGCGCATCGTGTACTCGATCACATAGGTGTGCGGGCCGTGCTTGAACGTGTCGTCGTCGATCGAGAGGAACAGCACCCCATCCTCGGAGTCGGTCTCGTACGGCACGTCGTGGCCCTCCGCGTCGCGCACCGACGACACCGTGGTGTGCAGGGGTGCCGCACCATACCGCTCCGCCAGTCCGCGCACGATCCCGCGGTTCTGATCCTTCTGGGGGAACTCCGCCACCACCGTCTCGGTGACGCGCATCGTGGCGCGTCCGGAACCGTCGAGCCCGATCTCGTACCGCGAGTCCCACGACGAGTAAGAGAAGTCGTCCACGTCGGCGCGGGCGGCGGACGCCGGCAGTGCGGACAGCGCGAGCACGACGAAGGCGCCGAGGGCGATCAGGACGGAGCGGAGTCGGAGAGTCATCACCGCCAGGCTAACCGAGCCCGCCGCGGTAACGTGGGGGCGCAGGGGAAGGAGCAGGACATGGCCTGGCATTGGATCGCGGCGGAATGGGGCGGCCCGGAGAACTGGAGGTTCGCCGAGTACGCGCCCCCGGAGCCGGGACGCGGCGAGGTCACGATCCAGGTGCGGGCGGCGGGCGTCAACCCGGCTGACGCCAAGCACGTCGCGGCGCCCCGACCGAGCGTGTCGCTGCCGGTGCCGATCGGATATGAGGTGTCCGGCGAGCTGATCGCGGTGGGACCGGACACCAGGATCGGCTCCGGGGATGCCCTGCCAGGCGATGAGGTCGTCGCCTTCCGGATCCGCGGCGGCTATGCCACCGAGGTCACCGTGCCGGCCTCCGCAGTGTTCCGCAAGCCCTCGACGCTGAGTCATCCCGAGGCCGCGAACCTGCTGCTGGCGGGGACGACGGCCGCCGAGATGCTGGCGGTCACCGGCGCGAGGGCAGGGGAGGCCGTCCTGCTGCACGGTGCGTCCGGCGCGGTCGGGGTGAGCGTGCTGCAGCTGGCCGCGCATCACGGCATCCGCGTCATCGGCACGGCAAGCCCGCAGCGGGCGGACACGGTGCGGAGGTTTGGCGGAATCGCGGTGTCGTACGGGCCCGGGCTCGAGGAGCGGGTCCGCGCCGCCATGGCGGAGGCCGGGATCCCGAGGATCGACGCCGCCCTCGACGCCGTCGGCACCGACGAGGCGGTGGACGTGTCGTTGGGGCTCGTCCCCGATCGCGCGCGCATCGTGACCATCGCCGCGTCGAGCCGCGCCAGGGACGAGGGGTTCTCCGCGATCGCCGGCCTCATGCCGGACAGCGCGCGGTTCCGCGACGCTACGCGCGCGGGCCTGATCGACCTCGCCGAACGCGGACTGCTGACCGTCCCCGTGGCGCGGACGTTCCCGCTCGCGGAGGCGGGCGAGGCGCTGCGGCTCCTCGCCCAGGGGCATCCCGGCGGAGCGTTCGCACTCGTCCCCTGAGGACGGGGGAAAGCGACCGCCCTGGCACCTGCCGACCAGGGTGTTATCATCGACGCATGCCGTTGTGCGGTCTGCTTCTTCTTAGCTGCCGCGACGAGTCCTGATCATCGGGCCTTTCTCGTCGCGGCGCTCGTGTTGGCCTGAGCACATCTCCGACGAAAAGAAGAAGCCCTCATGAAGAACAATCAGCGCCCGTCCTCGATGCCGATCCACAAGTATCGGCCGTTCCACGAGCAGATCCAGATCGATCTGCCCGACCGCACCTGGCCCGCGAACCGCATCACCACGGCCCCGCGCTGGTGTGCGGTCGATCTGCGCGACGGCAACCAGGCTCTCATCGACCCGATGTCTCCCGAGCGCAAGCGGGTCATGTTCGAGCTGCTCGTGAGCATGGGCTACAAGGAGATCGAGGTCGGCTTCCCCTCGGCCAGCCAGACCGATTTCGACTTCGTGCGCCAGCTCATCGAGGAGGACCTGATCCCCGATGACGTCACGATCCAGGTGCTGACCCAGTGTCGTGAGCATCTGATCGAACGCACCTACGAGGCCATCGCCGGCGCGAAGCAGGCCATCGTGCACTTCTACAACTCCACCAGCGTGCTGCAGCGGGAAGTGGTCTTCCGCTCCGACCGCGAGGGCGTCAAGCAGATCGCGCTGGAGGGTGCGCGGCTGTGCCGTGAGCTCGAGAAGCGCATCCCCGGCACCGAGGTGTACTACGAGTACTCCCCGGAGAGCTACACCGGAACCGAGCTGGAGTATGCGGTCGAGGTCTGCAACGCGGTCATCGAGGTGCTCGAGCCGACGCCCGATCGCAAGGTCATCATCAACCTGCCCGCGACGGTCGAGATGGCCACGCCCAACGTGTACGCCGACTCGATCGAGTGGATGAGCCGTCGCCTGGCGCATCGTGAGAACGTCATCCTGTCGCTGCACCCGCACAACGACCGCGGCACGGCGGTGGCCGCTGCGGAGCTGGGGTACATGGCGGGCGCAGACCGCATCGAAGGATGTCTGTTCGGCAACGGGGAGCGCACCGGCAACGTCGACCTGGTCGCACTGGGCGTCAACCTGTTCACACAGGGCATCGACCCGCAGATCGACTTCAGCGACATCGACCAGGTCAAGCGCACCGTCGAGTACTGCAACCAGCTGCCGGTTCCCGAGCGCAGCCCGTGGGCCGGCGACCTGGTGTTCACCGCGTTCAGCGGATCGCACCAGGACGCCATCAAGAAGGGCTTCGAGGCGATGGCGGCGAAGGCCGAGGCGCAGGGCGTCTCCGTCGACGACATCGAGTGGGGCGTGCCCTACCTGCCGGTCGACCCGAAGGACCTGGGGCGGTCGTACGAGGCCGTCATCCGGGTCAACTCGCAGTCCGGCAAGGGCGGTGTCGCCTACCTGCTGAAGACGGACCACGCCCTCGACCTGCCGCGCAAGCTGCAGATCGAGTTCTCCGGCGTCGTGCAGGCCAAGACCGATGCAGAAGGCGGCGAGGTCACCAGCGAGCAGATCTGGGAGATCTTCACCGACGAGTACCTGCCGGCCGATGACGACGAGGCCAAGTGGGGCCGGTTCGAGCTGCTCGGCACCCAGACCCGCAGCGACATGTCGGGAGACGTCGCCCTCGACGTGGTGCTGCGCGACGACGAGGAGCGCGTCGAGGCGGCGGGCACCGGCAACGGACCGATCGCCGCATTCCTCGAGGTGCTGCGCGAGCGCGGCTTCGAGATCTCGCTGTACGACTACGTCGAGCACACGATGTCGAGCGGAGGCGACGCGCAGGCGGCCGCCTACGTCGAGCTGCAGGTCGGCGATCAGCGCCTGTGGGGCGTCGGCATCGACGGCGACATCTCGACCGCGAGCCTCAAGGCGATCGTGTCGTGCGTGAACCGTTCGGTGCGGACCCGCGAGCCCGAGCTCATCGGGGCCTGATCGCACGAGACCGCATGCCCACGCCGAGACGCAGGTGCTACGCTCCCGTCTCGGCGCGGGCATGCGGTTTCCCGGAGGATTCTGATCAGGGCTTGACGATCGGGATCATGCCGGTCTCCGTCGCCACGCGGTGCCGGTAGAGCCGGCGCTGCTCAGGCAGCGACACGTCGAAGAGCACCGCGAGGACGCGGATCACGGCGGTGACCACGATGCCGAGCACGGCGGCGAGAGTGATCCCCATGCCGAGAGCATGGGCGATCACGATGAACGTGCATCCCGCCCCGGCTGCGACGGCATAGAGCGAGCCGACGTGCATGATCGCGGTCGGCAGGCCCATCAGGATGTCGCGGAGCATGCCGCCGCCGACGGCGGCGCAGGCGCCGATGAACACCGCGGGAACGGGCGGGACGCCGAAGCCGAGCGCCTTGCTCGTGCCGAAGGCGCCGAACATGCCGATCACGACGGCGTCGAGCACCACGATCACGGTGTTGACGCGGTTGAAGATCCCGGCCAGAAGCATCCCGAGCAGCGCGGCGCCGGCGGCGGTGAGAAGGTACCAGTTGCTCTGCAGGGTGGCCGGCGGCTGGCCGAGGAGGATGTCGCGGATCAGGCCGCCGCCCATGCCGATCATGATTCCGATGATCGCGACGCCCAGCCAGTCGAGCCGGCGCTGCCCCTGGAACCCCGATGCGAACATCGCGCCCTGGATGCCGCCGAGGGCGACGCCGAGGAGATCCGCCCAGAGCGGGATGGTGAAGAGCGGTTCGGTCACCCGTCCATTCTCGCGGTGCCGGGGGATAATCGAACAATGCCGACCTACCGAGACGAAGCGGTGGTCCTGCGCACCCACAAGCTCGGCGAGGCGGACCGCATCCTCACCCTGCTGTCGCGACGACACGGCAAGATCCGCGCCGTCGCGAAGGGCGTGCGCCGGACCTCGTCGAAGTTCGGCGCACGACTGGAGCCGTTCATGGTCGCGGACGTCCAGCTCTACCAGGGCCGCTCGCTCGACATCGTGCAGCAGGCGGAGTCGCTCGGCTCCTACGGCACGGACATCGCCGCGCACTATGACCGGTTCACGGCCGCGAGCGCCATGGCCGAGACCGCCGACCGCCTGAACGAGGCCGAGTCCACCCCCGAGCAGTACCTGCTGCTCGTCGGCGGACTGCGGGCGCTCGCGCGCGGTGAACATGCGGCCCGCAGCATCCTGGACTCCTACCTGCTGCGGGTCATGGCGCTGTCCGGCTGGGCACCCTCGCTCGACGACTGCGCACGCTG
>JBASAE010000652.1:0-4049 GCA_049654285.1 Microbacterium sp. | reverse complement strand
GCGAGGTGGTGCTCTCGCGCATCTACATCGCCGGCGGCGTGCTGCATGCCGACGTCTTCCGCGGTTCGGTCGTCGAGCTTCCGGATGCGGAGACGCAGCGTCGCAAGGATGCCACGAACCCTGAGTGGCCCATCGCGCACGTCGTGCTGCACGGCCAGTCCCGCGACCAGTTCATGGCCCGGCACAAGGCCAATCACGCCCAGCTGGTCTACGCCCCCGACGCCGAGACGGCGGACAAGGCACTCATCGCCAAGGCCGCGATGCTCGCGGGCATGGGCATCCGGGTGCACCTCACGGGGGAGGTGCACGTCTGAGGCCGGGAGCGGTCCACCACCACGCGTTCACAGGGCGTTCCGCCGCCGAGGGGCGGCGGCGGGCCAGCGGTATTACGATTGAGCGATACGTGACGGCAGCCGATCCCGGCATATGCACGAAGGGGAGGAACGCGCATGGCAAGGAGCGCGCGTCTCGCCGAGGTCGCCAAGCTCGCGGGGGTCTCGCCCGGTCTCGTATCACGATTGATCAACGGCGACCCCACCCTGAAGATCCGTGATGAGACGCGTGAGCGGGTCACGTCGGCAATCGAGATGCTGCAGTACACGCCGCATGCGTCGGCGCGGGCGCTGCGCAGCCAGCAGAGCGGACTGCTGGGTTTCGCGCTGTACCACGTCACCGATCCGATCTACGCGCAGATGGTCGAGAGCGCGGAGGCGGCGGCCGATGCGGCCGGCTACTCGCTCATGCTGCTCAACGCCGCCGAGCTCACCACCCACACCGACACCTTCCGCCGGCTGACCCGGGGTGGGCAGATTGACGGGCTGCTGCTCCAGGGCGGATACGCGGACGGCCTTTCGGCACTGTCCGGGGCGCGGGCCCTGCCCACCGTCCTGTTCAACGCCGATGCCCGTCCCGGCTTCCGCACCGTGCGACTCGACGACGGACGCGCCGCGGATCTCGCGACGCGCCATCTGATCGATCTCGGTCACGAGCGGATCGTCTTCGTCGGCGCCGAGGGAGCGTCATCCGAGCGGAGATACCGGGGGTACCTCGCGGCCATGGCGGAGGCCGGGCTGTCGCCGCATCCGCCGATCGTCGGCGGGTGGGACGCCGGCCCCGCCCGCGAGGCAACGGAGCGGTACTGGGCGAGCGGGGGGACCGCCACCGCGCTCGTCGTCGTCTCGACGACGAGCGCGCTCGGCGTCCACGCGGGCGTCATCGCATCGGGACGCGGTCTTCCTCGGGACGTCTCGATCGTCAGCATCCACGACACCTGGTTCGCTCCGCACCTGAGCCCGGCGCTCACGGTGGCGGCCATGCCGCTGGGTGATCTGGGCCGGGTCGCGGTGGAGCTGCTTCTCGCGCAGGTGCAGAGCGCGCAGGAGGGCGAGGTGGTCCTCCGCGATCCCGCGCCGCAGATCGTGCGCCGTGAGTCGACCGACGTTCCGCGCGTCGCGGAGTAGTCACCCCGCGGCGGCGGACTGCCCCGACATCCGCGCCAGCGCCGCGACGGCATCCGGCAGCCAGCCGGAGTCCCAGCGGTGGGCCCGGTAGGTGTCGTTGTCGTAGACATGCGGGATGCCGAGCTCGTCGAGCAGCAGGTGCGCCTCTCCGATGTGATCGTGGCTCCAGGCGGGGGCGTTCCGGCCGAAGTTCCCGTATCCGTAGAGCGCGATGCGCGTCTCCCCGCCCAGTTCTCCGCCGCGCGTACGCAGCAGATGGGGGATGGCGAAGTCCTCGAAGTGCTCGGGATTCGGCCAGAAGTACGGCATCTCCCACTCGTCCGGCCGAGTCTTCATCACCGGGGAGTCGAAGGCGGCAGCGGCGGTGAACAGCCCCGGATAGCGGAGCAGGATCTGCAGTGCCGCTGAGCCGCCCTTGCTGTACCCGGCCAGCAGCCGCCGATGGGCGGGGTACACGGTGTCGACGAACGGGACGATCTCGTCGATGAAGAACATCAGCTGCTGGAACATCTGCTGATCCGGCAGATCCGTCATCCACGGCCAGTCGGAGTAGGTCGGCGAGACGAAGACCAGCCCGAACCTGTTGTGCAGATCATGCAGCAGCGCCTGATCGAGGCCGTCGCCGGAACGATGGCTCAGCTCAGGCGTGGACGGCAGCAGGTACACCACACGCGGATCCACGATCGACGTCATGTCGTCGGGCTCGAGCACCCTGAGGATGGTTTGAGTCTGCTGCCGCGTCGAGTTCACCAGGTACTGCACATAGTTGAGCCTCAGTGGCGAGGAGAAGGTGGCGGGCATGTGTCCTCGTTTCTGTGTCTTCTCTGAGGGCGTCAGGACTTGAGTCCGCCGGCGGTGAGGCCGGACACGACGTGCTTCTGGGCGAGCAGGAACACGATGAGCACCGGGAGCACGGACAGGGTCGTCGCCGCCATCTGCACGTTCCAGCGGGGGCCGGCGAGCGCGTCCTCGAAGAGCGTGAGCGCGACCGGGACCGTGAGCATCGTCTGGGAGCGCAGGTAGACGAGCGGTTCCAGGAACTGGTTCCAGCTGAACCAGGCGGTGAACACGACGGCGGAGGCGATCGACGGCCGAACCAGCGGCAGGAAGATCTGCACCATGGTGCGCGTGCGGCCGGCGCCGTCGATCGTCGCCGCCTCCTCGAACTCCGCGGGCAGCGTCACGAATGCCTGGCGCATGATGAACATCGCAACCGGCGCCGTCGACAGGATCGATGTGAAGATCACCAGCGGGTAGAACGTGTCCACCCATCCGATCTGCGCCGCGGCCTGGAACAGCGGGATGATGACGGCCTCGGGTGGGATGAAGACCCCGCTGAGCAGCACCAGGAAGATCGCCGCTGCCCCTGCGGGGCGCACGCGGGCGAGCGCGTATCCGGACGGCACGGCCAGCAGGAGGGTCAGGAGGCAGATGAGCACCATCAGCAGGGCGGAGTTCAGGAACTGCCGCCCGAAGGGCTGCAGCGCGAACACCTGCACGTAGTTCTCCCAGCGGAAGACCGAGGGCAGGAGCTTCGGTGGGTACTGGAGGATCTCCCCGATCGACTTGAACGAACCGCTCACCATCCAGAGCACCGGAGCGATGAACATCAGGGCGACGACGCTGAGGAGGGCATAGGCGGGGATTCGCCGCACCGCTTGCGGACGCTTCATGTCAGTCCGACTCATGGAACACCATCCTCTTTCGGAACTGCCAGACGACACCGATCAGGGCGATCACCAGGACGAACAGGAACACCGAGAGCGACGCCGCGTATCCGATGTCGTTGAGCCGGAACGCCTGACGGTAGATCTCGAAGGCGAGCACGGACGTCTGGTTGCCCGGGCCGCCGTTGGTCAGCAGCAGCACAAGCTCGAAGACCTTGAACGAGCCGCTGATCATCAGCATGAAGACCATGATGATCGCGGGGGCGATCTGAGGCAGGACGACATGTCGGAAGCGGGTCCAGCGACCGGCGCCGTCCACGTGCGCGGCATCCAGCAGCTCCTGCGGCACCGCCTGCAACGCGGCGAGGAAGATCATCATGTTGATGCCGACGTTCTTCGTGAGCTGGATGAACGCGAACACCGCGAGGGTGAGCCATCCGCCGCGGAGCCACGGGAACGGGCCTGCGCCGACGATCCCGACGATCCCGTCGAACATGCCGCCGGGCTGGAGGATGAAGTTCCACACCAGCGTCCAGGCGACGGTGGTGACCAGCACCGGGATGAAGACCGCGGCTCGGAAGATGTTGATCCCCGGAAGCTTCTGGTTCAGCAGGACAGCGAGGAGGAGAGCGAGCACGGTGCCCCCGATGCTCAGCACGATCACGAAGAAGAACGTGTTCGACAGGACCACGCCCATGCCGGGATCCCGGAAGATCCGGGCGTAGTTCTCCATGCCGACGAACTCCCGTGTCCCGGCGAGCACGTTCACCTTGGTGAGGCTCAGCTGGACGACGCCGCCGATCGCGATGAGACCGACGACGAGCATGCCGATGGTGTGCGGCGCGAGAAGGGCATAGCCGAATGTGTTGCGCCCGGAGTGCAGAGTCTTTCCTCCGGGCCGCCCGCGCCGTGGCGTCCGGGG
>JBASAE010000651.1:0-3339 GCA_049654285.1 Microbacterium sp. | reverse complement strand
CCCTCCACCGCCGCGACCAGCGCGTGCGCCTCGGCGGACGTCAGACCGGTCAGCGCATGCTCCACGGACGCCGGGTCGAGCAGTCCCTCGGCGGCGTCGAAGAAGTCCTGCCAGCCGGGGTCCGGCTTGACGCCACGGGCCCGGAACAGGGCGTCCAGGGCCTCGTCGCTCGCCGCGGCGAGCCAGAGGGCCAACGGGCGGGCGTGCGTGCTCATCGCGGGAGCCTCAGGACCGCTTGGCCGCGCGTCCCTTGCGCACGAAGCTCATGATCAGCAGGGCGATGATCATCACGAAGGCCAGGGGGAGCCCGTACAAGGGCACCGCGGCGATCACCGGCCAGGGTCCGCCGCCGAAGGCCTCCTGGTCCATCCCGACGGCGGTGCCGATGATGATCGCGAAGAAGCAGAGGATCGACGCGGCGGCCAGGAAGAGCGCGGCGAAGGCCAGCAACCGGTCGATCGCCCGTATCGGCGCCTCCGGCACGTCTCCGTCCGGGATCCGATCCTGATTCCGCTGCCTGCTCATCCTCTTCACACTACCCTCCCGACGGGACCCGACGCGGCCCGAACCGGTAGGCTGGTGGGGTCGTGCAGCCGCGCGACGGGTCCCATCCAGCAGCAGTGAGGTTTCTCCCATGCCCACCGGCAAGGTCAGGTTCTACGACGACGAGAAGGGGTTCGGCTTCATCTCCAGCGATGACGGCCAGGACGTCTTCCTGCACGCCTCCGCCCTGCCCGCGGGCACCGCTGTGAAATCCGGCAGCCGGGTGGAGTTCGGCGTCGCCGACGGCAAGCGCGGCCTTCAGGCGCTCTCGGTGAGGGTTCTGGAAACCCCGCCGAGCCTGGCGAAGGCGAAGCGCAAGCCCGCGGACGACATGGCCATCATCGTCGAGGATCTCGTGAAGCTGCTCGACACCATCGGCGGCGATCTGCGTCATGGCCGATACCCTTCGTCCGCCCAGGGCCGCAAGATCGCGGCCGTGCTGCGCAAGGTCGCCGATGACCTCGACGCCTGACGAGCTCGCGGCGGCCGCGCACGACCTCGCGCTCGCCGCACTGCACGAGATCACGCCGGCGTCAACCGTCGGGCCACCCGCCCCGCACACGGTCGAGGCCGATGGCGCGGTGTCTCTGCGGTTCGAGAACCGCCTGTCCGGATACCCCGGCTGGTACTGGACGGTGACCGTGGCGCAGCTCGACGATGCCGAGCCCACCGTGCTCGAGGTCGAGCTGCTGCCCGGTGACGGTGCCCTGCTCGCCCCCGACTGGGTGCCGTGGGCCGAGCGCCTCGCCGAGTACCGAGCGCATCAGGCCGAGCTCGCCGAGCAGGCCGCCGCCGACGCCGCGGAGGCTGAGGAGGCCGGCGAGCCGGACGGCGAGGACGACGCCGACCTCGGGGACGACGACTTCGACGACGACCACGAGTCCGACCTGCTGCACTCTGGCGACCTGGACGGCGTCGACATCGACGAGCTGGACGAGGACACCCCGGATCCCGAGGACGAGGACACTCCCGACGAGGAGGAGTGACGCCTCTCGGTCTCTCTCGGTCTCGTCGTCAACACCCCGCCTTCCCGTCGATACCCCGTCTTAGTCATGGGACCAAGACGGGGTATCGACGATACGACGGGGTGTCGGCGACTCAGGCCAGGTGCTCGAGCACGTAGTCGATCGAGCGGATGAGCCGGCGGACGTCGTCCGGATCGATCGAGACGAACGTCGCGATACGCAGCTGGTTGCGCCCCAGCTTGCGGTACGGCTCGGTGTCGACGACGCCGTTCGCACGCAGCTCCCGCGCGACGGCCGCGGCGTCCACGCTCGCGTCGAAGTCGATCGTGACGACCACCTGCGAGCGGTCGGCGGGATCGGCGACGAACGGGGTCGCCACCGAAGACGTCTCGGCCCAGTCGTACAGGATCCCGGACGATTCCGCGGTGCGCGCGGCGGCCCAGGAGAGGCCGCCGTTCCCGAGCATCCAGCGCAGCTGGCTGTCGAGCAGGTGCAGCGTGGCGATCGCCGGAGTGTTCAGCGTCTGGTTCAGCCGCGAGTTGTCGACGGCGTTCTTGAGGCTGAGGGACTCGGGGATGTACCGGCCGGATGCCGCGATCCGCTCGATCCGCTCGATCGCCGCGGGCGACACGGCGGCCAGCCACAGGCCGCCGTCCGAGGCGAAGTTCTTCTGCGGGGCGAAGTAGTAGACGTCGGTCTCCGCGATGTCCACGTCGATGCCGCCCGCAGCGCTGGTCGCATCGATCACCGTCAGGGCACCGTTCCCCGCCACACGGCGCACAGGAGCCGCGACACCGGTCGACGTCTCGTTGTGCGGCCAGGCGTACACGTCCACGCCCTCCACGACCTCGGCGTCGGCACGCGAGCCGGCCTCGGCCTCACGCACGTCGGGTGCCTGCAGCCACGGAGCGGCGGCGGCCTTGGCGAACTTGCCGCCGAACTCGCCGAAGACGAGGTTCTGCGCACGGCTCTCGATGAGGCCGAAGGCCGCGGCGTCCCAGAACGCGGTCGAGCCGCCGTTGCCGAGCAGGATCTCGTAGCCCGCGGGCAACCCGAAGAGCGCGCCGAGCTGCTCGCGCACGCTTCCGACCAGGTTCTTCACCGGGGCCTGGCGGTGCGAGGTGCCCAGCAACGACGTCCCGGCGGCGGCCAGGGCCGCCACATGCTCGGGGCGCACTTTGGACGGACCGCAGCCGAAGCGGCCGTCGACGGGCAGGAGTTCGCGGGGGATCTCGATCGCCATGGCTCGATTCTAGAGGGGGTGCGGCGGGTGGACCGACCGCGTGACGCCCGGCGGCAGGGCAGGAAGTAGGCTTGCCTAAGACA
Organism: Microbacterium sp.; assembly: GCA_049654285.1. GTDB lineage: Bacteria > Actinomycetota > Actinomycetes > Actinomycetales > Microbacteriaceae > Microbacterium. Next base: position 505 of record JBASAE010000651.1, on the reverse strand, counting down.
AGCCGGAGGGGCCATGACCGACCTGATCGACACGACCGAGATGTATCTGCGCACCATCCTCGAGCTCGAGGAGGAGAACATCATCCCGCTGCGCGCGCGCATCTCCGAGCGTCTCGGGCACTCCGGTCCCACGGTGTCGCAGACCGTAGGGCGCATGGAGCGCGACGGTCTCGTGGTGGTGTCCGAGGACCGCACCCTGGAGCTGACCGACGCCGGTCGGCGCAAGGCCGTCGACGTGATGCGCAAGCATCGTCTCGCCGAGCGCCTGCTCTCCGACGTGATCGGCCTGGACTGGGCCTTCGTGCACGAAGAGGCCTGCCGGTGGGAGCACGTGATGAGCGAGCAGGTCGAGCTGCGGCTGGTCGAGCTGCTCGGGCACCCCACCGAGTCGCCGTACGGCAACCCCATCCCCGGGCTGGACCAGCTCGGCGGCGCGCCGGCGCGCACGTTCGACGAAGGCGTGATCGGCCTGGTCAAGAAGCTGGATGCCGCGGGCGGCCCCACC
>JBASAE010000650.1:0-7868 GCA_049654285.1 Microbacterium sp. | reverse complement strand
TCGCGGGGGTTTTCCACAGCGACAGCGGGTGGTGGAGCTGGGGGGAATCGAACCCCCGTCCAACGCTGAGTCTCCACGCCTTCTCCGGGCGCAGTCTGTGCAGACGTTCTGCTCGGCTCCGACCTTTGTCACAGACACCTAAGTCGACAAGCCCAGCCTGGGAAGAGTCCCGTGTGACGTCCAGACGCCGTCACACAGCAAGATTCCTAGATGACGCCAGGATCCGTACCGGAATCACATACGGTCTGACGGACTATCGGGCTCGCTTAGGCAGCGAGGGCGAAGTCGTTGCGCTTTGCATTGGCAACTATTTTTTCGCAGGGGGCGTTCACGAGATAACCCTGCATCCTCGGCCCGCTTCTCGTGGATTCACAGGCGCTGTCGAAACCGATCAGCCCCGTGGTCCTTCTTGCGAAGGAGCCGCTGTCGCACTGTTGACTTACCACCTCGGACGCGCAGGGCGACCGAGCACTACAGACTACAACGGATACCGGGGCTGCGCCATTCCTGCCCAGCCGGTGCACATCTCGGGGCCGATAAAGTTGTCGCTGCGTCGAACGGAGGGGAACGCATGACCACCACGGGCTCGATCCCCATACAGGACACCGACGGACCGCGTGTCGGCGCGCGCGGCTGGTGGGCGCTGGCGGTGCTCATGCTGCCGGTGCTGCTCGTCTCGGTCGACAACACGGTGCTGAGCTTCGCACTGCCGGAGATCTCGCTCGCGCTGTCGCCCAGCGGCGCCGAACAGCTCTGGATCATCGACGTCTACCCGCTCGTGCTCGCCGGCCTCCTGGTCACGATGGGCACCCTGGGCGACCGGTTCGGTCGGCGGCGGATGCTGCTCATCGGCGCGACCGGCTTCGCAGCGGTCTCCGCGCTCGCCGCGTTCGCGCCGACCGCGCTCACGCTGATCGCCGCCCGGGCTCTGCTCGGCTTCTTCGGCGCCATGCTGATGCCGTCGACCATGTCGCTGCTGCGCTCGATCTTCGTCAACCGCGATCAGCGCCGGCTCGCGATCGCCGTGTGGGCCTCGGCGTTCTCCGCGGGCTCTGCGGTCGGCCCCGTCGTCGGAGGCTTCCTGCTGGAGCACTTCTGGTGGGGATCGGTGTTCCTCATCGCGGTGCCCGTGCTCGTCCCGCTGCTGGTCGGCGCGCCGCTGCTGGTGCCCGAGAGCCGCGACCCGAACCCCGGGCGCATCGATCCGATCAGCATCCTGCTCTCCATGGCTGCGATGACGCCCGTCGTGTACGCGATCAAGTCGTTCGCGGTGGACGGGCCGACCCTTGCCGGCAGCGCCTGGGCGCTGCTCGGTGTCGTGATGGGGGTGCTGTTCGTGCGCCGGCAGTTGCGCGCCGATATCCCGATGCTGGACATGGCGCTGTTCCGCCGCGGGAGCTTCTCCGGTGCGATCCTGGTGAACCTGTTCAGCGTGATCGCCCTGGTCGGGTTCCTCTATTACGTCTCGCAGCACCTGCAGCTCGTGCTGGGGCTCAGCCCGATGATCGCCGGGCTCGCACTGGTGCCCGGGATGGCGGCGATGATCATCTCGGGGCTCGCGATCGTGCCGGTCTCACGGCGGGTCTCACCGCACATCCTCGTGCCCGCGGCCCTGGTGTTCTCGGTAGCCGGCTATCTTCTCGTCGCGTTCACCAGCGGGTCGATCACGGCCCTCGTGCTGTCCTTCGTCTCATTCGGCCTGGGGATCGGCGCCGCCGAGACCATCTCGAACGAGCTCATCCTGGCGAACGCCCCGGCCGAGAAGGCGGGGGCCGCGAGCGCGGTGTCCGAGACCGCCTACGAACTCGGTGCGGTGCTGGGGACGGCGATCCTCGGCGGCATCATCACCGCCTTCTATCGCGGTGCGCTGGTGCTGCCGGACGGGCTCGGCGCGGCGGCGGCGACAGCGGCGAGGGAGACCCTCGCCGGCGCCTACACCGTCGCCCACGACCTCGCGGAGCCGTTGGCGTCGCAGGTGTGGGAAGCCGCGACGGCCGCGTTCGGGTCCGGCGTCGGCGTCACCTCCCTCATCGGCGCGGCCCTGGTCGTGCTCGCAGCGGTCATCGCGGCCACTACGCTGAAGACACGCATGTCCGTGTGAGATACGGGTGCGTCCCCGAGCAAGGAGTGCCATGTCGCGTGTCGTGAAGCTCGCCGTCATCCCCGGTGACGGCATCGGTCCCGAGGTCGTCACCGAGGCCGAGAAGGTGCTCGACGCGGTCACGGCCGGAAGCGGGACGACGTTCGAGAAGACCCGATTCTCCCTCGGTGCCGCACGGTACCTGGAGACCGGCGACACCCTGACGGACACCGACCTCGACGCGATCCGCGAGCACGACGCCATCCTCCTCGGGGCGGTGGGAGGGCAGCCCGGCGACCCCCGCCTGAAGGACGCCAACATCGAGCGCGGGCTGCTGCTGAAGCTGCGCTTCGAGCTCGACCATTACGTCAACCTGCGTCCCTCGAAGCTCTACCCGGGGGCGCCCGGGCCGCTCGCGGAGCCCGGTGACGTCGACTTCGTCGTCGTGCGCGAGGGCACCGAGGGGCCGTATGTGGGCAACGGCGGCAGCATCCGCCGCGGCACCCCGCACGAGATCGCGAACGAGACCAGCGTGAACACCGCGTACGGGGTCGAGCGGGTGGTGCGGTACGCCTTCGAGCTCGCCGAGCGGCGCAGCAGGCGGCTCACCCTGGTGCACAAGACCAACGTGCTCGTCAACGCCGGCGGCCTCTGGAAGCGCGTCGTCGACGACGTGGCGCAGGAGCACCCCGACGTGGCCGTAGACTATCTGCACGTCGACGCGGCCACGATCTTCCTGGTCACCCACCCCTCACGTTTCGACGTGATCGTCACCGACAACCTCTTCGGGGACATCCTCACGGATCTGGCCGGCGCCGTCACCGGTGGCATCGGCCTCGCAGCCTCGGGCAACATCAACCCCGCAGGAGCCTTCCCGTCGATGTTCGAACCCGTGCACGGCTCGGCCCCCGACATCGCCGGACAGCAGAAGGCGGACCCCACCGCGGCGATCCTCTCCACAGCTCTCCTGCTCGATCACCTCGGGCTGCGAGAGGAGTCCGCCCGGGTGCACCGGGCCGTGGAGCAGGACATCGCCGAGCGGGACGCCATCCGCACCACCGCACAGATCGGCGACGCGATCATCGCCCGTCTCCAGGCGTAATCTGGGGACAGGCAGGCTCCGTCGCCCGCACCGACACAGGATGTGACATGACTGACACCGCAACCGCACCGCTCACCTTCGCCGTGACGAGGAACCTCGCCGCCAAGACCACGGCGCAGCGCGACGAGATCCTCACGAACCCCGGGTTCGGCACCAGCTTCACCGATCACATGGTCGACATCTGCTGGTCGGCGAAGGGCGGCTGGCACCGGCCTCGCGTGCAGCCCTACGGCCCGATCGCGCTCGACCCGGCCGCGGCCGTGCTGCACTACGGCCAGGAGATCTTCGAGGGGATCAAGGCGTATCGTCACGCCGACGGATCGATCCACACCTTCCGTCCCGACCGCAACGCCGCGCGCCTGCAGCGCAGTGCGCGCCGTCTCGCCCTGCCGGAGCTGCCGGAGGAGTACTTCCTGCAGTCGCTGCGCGAGCTGATCGCGGTCGACGGCGCCTGGGTGCCCTCGGGTGACGACCAGACCCTCTACATGCGCCCGTTCATGTTCGCCAAGGAGGCGTTCCTCGGCGTGCGGCCCGCGAACAAGGTCGCCTACTACCTGATCGCAAGCCCGGCGGGCGCGTACTTCACGGGCGGCGTGAAGCCGGTGCGCATCTGGCTCAGCGAGAACTATGCCCGTGCCGGCAAGGGCGGGACGGGCGCGGCGAAGACCGGCGGAAACTACGCCTCCAGCCTGCTGCCGCAGGCTGAGGCGTACGAGAAGGGCTGCGACCAGGTGGTCTTCCTCGACGCCGACCGCAACGTCGAGGAGCTCGGTGGCATGAACGTGGTGTTCGTCTACAAGGACGGCCGTGTCGTGACCCCGGAATCCGACAGCATCCTGGAGGGTGTGACCCGCGACTCGCTGCTGCAGCTGGCGGAGGACCGCGGCATGACGGTCGAGCGACGATCGGTCTCGCTCGGCGAATGGCGGCAGGGCGTGGCATCCGGCGACATCGTCGAGGTGTTCGCCTGCGGCACCGCCGCCGTGGTCACCCCGATCGGCGCGCTGGTCTCCGATGAGTTCGAGGACGAGCAGCCGATCGGCGAGCTCGCGCTGTCGCTGCGTGAGGAGCTCACCGACATCCAGTACGGCCGGCGTGAGGACCGGCACGGCTGGTTGGTCCGCCTCGACGCCTGACCGTCTTCTTCTCCTTCTTCTCCTCTTCCTCTCGGCATCGCGGACGGAGAGGATGGCTGGGGAAGGAGGGAGAAGATCGCGTGAGCGGAGCGTGGACGGTACGGCTCGCTAGGCTGGTCCCGTGAAGATCGCGCGGTTCAGTCATGACGACGGCATCCATTTCGGCATCCTCGACGAAGGGGAGCTGGTGGTGCTCGCCGGCGATCCGATGTTCGCCGGGTACGAGACCACGGGCGAGCGGGTGCCGCTGGCGGATGCCGCACTGCTCGCTCCGGTCATCCCGAGGTCCAAGGTGCTCTGCGTCGGACGCAACTATCACGACCATGCGGCCGAGTTCGGCAACGTTGCGCCCGAGGAGCCGCTGCTGTTCCTCAAGCCGAACACCGCGGTGATCGGGCCCGGCGACTCGATCGTGCGTCCGGTCGCACTGTCAGAGCGGGTCGAGTACGAGGGCGAGCTCGTCGCGGTGATCGGGCGGATCGCCAAGAACGTCGCGGCGGAGGACGCCCTGGACTACGTGTTCGGGTACACGGTCGGCAACGACGTCACGGCGCGCGACCTGCAGCGTCGCGACGGACAGTGGACCCGGGGGAAGGGCTTCGACACGTTCTGCCCCCTCGGGCCGGTGATCGAGACCGAGTTCGATGCCGCGACGGCCACGATCGAGACGCGCGTGAACGGCGAGGTGCGTCAGCAGGCGCCGATCTCGGACATGATCCATTCGGTCGCCGAGATCATCGCCTACGCCTCGGCCGTGTTCACGCTGCTGCCGGGCGATGTGATCATGACGGGCACCCCGGCCGGGGTCGGCCCGCTCGTCGCCGGGGACACGGTCGAGGTCGCCGTGTCGGGCATCGGCGTCCTGCGCAGCCCGGTGCGCGACGCACTGCTGGTATCGTGACGACGGTCGACCTCGACATCGAGCAGCTGGCGGGCGTCCAGCGTCGCACCGTGCGGGTCCTCGCGCTGGGGCAGGTGCTCGGCGGCATCGCCTTCGGCGCGACCGTCTCGCTCGGTGCCTTGCTCGCCGCCGACATCTCGGGGGACGACGCGCTGTCGGGGCTCGCGACCGCGTCGGTGACGCTGGGGGCCGCGCTCTGCGCGATCCCGCTGGCGCGATTCGCCGGGCGATACGGCAGGCGGCTGTCGCTGACGGTGGGCAACCTGCTCGCCCTGGTGGGCGTCGCCACGGTGATCACCTCGGCCGCGCTGCGCGTGTTCCCGCTGCTGCTGCTCGGCGTGATCCTGATCGGAATGGGCAACGCCGGCAATCTGCAGTCCCGTTTCGCGGCGACCGATCTGGCCACGGAGCGGCACCGGGCGCGCGACCTGTCGGTCGTGGTCTGGTCGACGACCATCGGCGGTGTGGCGGGCCCGCTGCTGCTGACTCCCGGAGAGATCGTCGGGCAGGCGGTCGGGATGCCGCCGTTGACCGGCTCGTTCCTGTTCTCACTCGTCGCGCAGATGCTCGCGCTGGCACTGTATCTGATCGCGCTGCGACCCGACCCGCTGCTGACGGCGCTGCATCTGAGCCGCACGGGCCGGGCCGCGGCGACGATCGGTGCGGGGGAGGACCGTCCGCGGACCGCCCGGTACGCGATCTTCGCCGTCGCCGGCTCGCACGCCGTGATGGCCTCTGTCATGGCGATGACGCCGATCCACCTGTCGCACATGGCGCACGGCGCGCACGGTGCGGCGACGACCAGCACGGACATCACTCTGCTGGTCGGCTTCACGATCGCGATGCACGTCGCCGGGATGTACGGGCTGTCGCCGGTCTTCGGCATCCTCGCCGACCGCATCGGTCGGGTGCGGATGGTGCTGATCGGGCAGGCGATCCTCACCGCGGCGCTCGCCACCGCGATCCTCGCGGGCGACCATCCCGCCGGGGTGATGGTCGCACTCGTCCTGCTGGGGCTGGGCTGGAGCGCGGCGACCGTCGCCGGGGCGACCCTCCTGACCGAGTCGTCCACCGTGGCGCAGCGACCGGGACGGCAGGGCATCAGCGACTCGCTGATGAGCTTCGTGGCCGCCGGGGGCGCCGCCGGAGCGGGCATCGTGCTGACCAAGTTCGGGTACGGCGGCCTCGCCACCACCGCGCTGGTGATCGTCGTGGCCATCGTCGCGCTGTCGCCGCTCGCACGAGCGCGTTCCTGACGTCGAGCGGGCGGGGAGCGGGATCCGAGCATCGGCCCTCGGTAGGATCGAAGGGCTATGGCTACTCCTGATCCCCGCACCACCACCGCCACCGGAACCGACGTCCGGGTGCGCTTCTGCCCGTCGCCGACCGGTCTGCCGCACGTCGGCCTGATCCGCACCGCGCTGTTCAACTGGGCCTACGCGCGGCACCACGGCGGCAAGCTCGTGTTCCGCATCGAGGACACCGATGCCGCGCGCGACAGCGAGGAGAGCTACCAGCAGCTGCTGGAGGCGCTGCGCTGGCTCGAGATCGACTGGGACGAGGGCGTCGAGGTAGGCGGCCCGCACGGGCCGTACCGGCAGTCCGAGCGACACGACGTCTACCGCGGTGTGCTCGATCGGCTGATCGCCGCGGGGCTAGTCTACGAGAGCTTCTCGACCGCCGAGGAGATCGACGCCCGTAACGACGCGGCGGGGCGGGCGCGCCAGCAGGGCTACGACAACTACGACCGTGACCTCACCGAGGAGCAGAGGGCCGCGTTCCGCGCGGAGGGGCGTGAGCCCGCCCTGCGGCTGCGCGTGCCGGACCACGACCTGACGTACGTCGACCTGATCCGGGGCGAGGTGACGTTCCCCGCCGGAAGCTTCCCCGACTACGTGATCGTGCGCCCCAACGGCATCCCGCTCTACACCTTCGTGAACCCGGTCGACGATGCGCTGATGGGCGTCACGCACGTGCTGCGCGGTGAGGACCTGATGCCGTCGACCGCTCGGCAGCTGGCCCTCTACGCGGCGCTCATCGACGCCGGCGTGACGACGTTCGTCCCGCGGTTCGGGCACATGCCGCTCGTGCTGGGAGAGACCGGCAACAAGAAGCTGTCCAAGCGCGATCCGAAGGCCGATCTGTTCCTGCACCGCGAGAACGGGATGATCCCGGAGGGGCTGCTGAACTATCTGGCGTTGCTGGGCTGGTCGATCGCCCCGGACCGGGACGTGTTCTCCCGCGAGGAGATGATCGCGGCGTTCGACATCGCGGACGTGAACCCGAACCCGGCCCGCTTCGACCAGAAGAAGGCCGAGTCGATCAACGGCGACCACATCCGGATGCTTGACGGGAAGGACTTCGCCGAGCGGCTGGTGCCGTATCTGGCGGCCGCGGGAGTGTTCGACGGGGGAGAGCCGACGCACGAGGAGCTGGTGCTGGCTTTCCGTGCGGCGCCGCTCGTGCAGGAGCGCATGCAGCTGCTGGGCGAGGCGCCGGGCATGCTCGGCTTCCTGTTCACCGATGAGGTCGTCTATGAGGACGATGCGATGAAGGGACTCCCGGCGAACGCCGCCGAGGTGCTGTCGGCGTCGGTGGCGGCGTTGGAGCCCGTCGCCGAGTTCACCGCGACGGCGATCCAGGATGCCC
>JBASAE010000649.1:0-3884 GCA_049654285.1 Microbacterium sp. | reverse complement strand
CGACAAGAAGATCCAGGTCATCAAGGCCGTCCGCGAGCTCACCTCGCTCGGCCTCGGCGAGGCCAAGGCCGTCGTCGACGGTGCGCCGAAGGCCGTCCTGGAGGGCGCCAACAAGGAGGCCGCCGAGAAGGCCAAGGCCACTCTGGAAGAGGCCGGCGCTACGGTCACCCTGAAGTAATTCCCTTCACCGCAAAGGGCCCCGGGAGAACCCGGGGCCCTTTGTCGTGCCGTGAACGCACGGATTCCGCGACAAGACCGGAGAGCGTGTCGCAGAAGGAGTGGGTCAGCGCGGTGCCGACCCACGGGATGTGTGACATGCGGGCGGGGGTCAGTGGGCGGTGGCGGAAGAGGACGATCGCACGACCAGCTCGACGGGCAGCGTACGCTGCGTCGGCGTGGCATCCGGGGCGTTCATGCGGGCGCGCAGCAGACGCACCGCCTGCAGGCCCTGCTCACGAGGATGCTGCCGCACGGTCGTCAGGGAGAACATCTCGGCATGGGGATGGTCGTCGATCCCGACGATGCTGAGCTCGGTCGGGATCGGGATGCCCAGGCGGCGTGCCGCGATCACCCCGCCGATCGCCGTCTCGTCGCAGACGCCGATGAGCGCGGTCGGACGGTTCCGCCGGTCGCCGAGCAGCCGCACGGCGGCCTCGTAGCCGGCCGGCATGGTGGTCTCCGACACCGCGTGTCGCGCGTGCGGCTCCAGTCCCGCGGCGGACATCGCAGCCAGGTAGCCGTCGAGACGCCGGCGGTCGCCGAGGGCGTGCAACGCGGCATCCGCCTGGCCGCCGAGGAACACGATGTCGTGGTGCCCCAGGTCGATGAGGTGCTCGGTGGCGATGCGCGCGGCCTCGGCGTCGTCGATCGCGACGGCGCTGACGCCCTCGCTGTACGCGCCGATGCTCACCAGCGGCGAGTCGACCTGCAGCAGCCGTTCCAGCTCGTGCGCGCTGGGCTGGATGCCGACCGCGACGATGCCGTCGAGTCGGCGCCGGGGCAGCACCTGCTCGAACAGTCGGGCGCGTTCGGCCGACCCCTCGCGGATGCCGTAGAGCACGAGGTCGTAGCCCTCGGTGAACAGTCCGTCCTGGACGCCGGCGAGGAGCTCGGCGAAGAACCAGCGATCGAGCGTCGGCATGATCACGCCGACCGAGAGGGACCGGCCGGTGGCGAGGCTGGTCGCCGAGGAATGTGCGATGTAGGACAGTTCCTCAGCCGCGGCCCGCACGCGGGCGCGGGCCTTCTCCGAGACGTAGCCGTGACCGCTGAGAGCCCGACTCGCGGTCGCCTTGGACACGCCGGCCCGCGCGGCGACATCGGCGATCGTGCTCATCGGTTCTCCGTGGGGGGCGGGACTGCGCACCAGCGTAGCGGATCTCGCGGCAGAAGGAACCGGTTCCACAAGATAGGCTATGGGAGCGCTCCCAATCGGGAGGGCAGATGGTTGTCCTGTTGTAACCGTTTCCGATTGTGCTGGGCACAGTCGGCCTACTATGTTGGGCTGGAATCGGTTCCTGAACGAACGCCCCATGGCACCCGTCACAGGACCGACAACGCACTCGAAGAGGAGAAATCACATGGCATTGTCACAGCGATACCGCCTTCTCGCACCCCTCGCACTCGTCGGCGCCGCCGCCATGGTGCTGTCCGGATGCGCGGAGGCCGGTCCCGGCGGTGGCGACACCGGCGGCACCGAGGGCAAGACCGTCCGGATCTCGGGCGGTATCACCGGTAGCGAGGCCACTGACCTGAACAAGTCGTTCGAGCAGTTCACGAAGGACACCGGCATCAAGGTCGAGTACACCGGCGACAAGAGCTTCGAGGGCAACATCGTCACCAAGGTGACCGGTGGCGACGCCCCCGACATCGCCATCGTGCCGCAGCCGGGTCTGCTGAAGAGCCTGGTCGACACCGGCAAGGTCAAGGCCGCTCCGGACGCCGTGTCGAAGGCCGTCGACGAGAACTGGTCGAAGGACTGGAAGGACTACGGCACCTTCGACGGCACGTTCTACGCGGCCCCCATGCTCGCGAACCTCAAGGGCTACATCTGGTACTCGCCGGCGAAGTTCAAGGAATGGGGCGTCGAGGTCCCGAAGACCTGGGACGACATGATCACGCTGACCAACACGATCAAGGAGAAGTCGGGTCAGGTGCCGTGGTGTGCCGGGTTCGCCTCGGGCGACGCCTCGGGCTGGCCGGGCACCGACTGGATCGAGGACCTCGTGCTCCGTCAGTCCGGTCCCGAGGTCTACGACAAGTGGGTCGCGGGCGACGTGAAGTTCACCGACCCCCAGATCAAGAGCGCCTTCGACGCGGTCGGCACGATCCTGCTGAACCCCGACTACGTCAACGCCGGCTTCGGTGACGTGAAGAGCATCAACTCGACCGCGTTCGGCGACGTCGCCGCGAAGGTCGCCGACGGCAGCTGCGCGCTCACGCACCAGGCGTCGTTCCTCTCGGCGAACTTCCTCGACGTGAAGAACGCCGCGGGGGAGACCCCGACGGTCGCCCCGGACGGTGACGTCTACGCGTTCATCATGCCGGGGCTGAAGGAGGGCGCGCTGCAGGTCGAGGGCGGCGGCGAGTTCGTCGCCGGCTTCAACGAGAACGAGGCCACCCAGAAGGTGCTCGAGTTCATGGCCTCGTCCGACTTCGCAGACGCCCGGGTCAAGCTCGGCGGCGTGATCTCGGCCAACAAGAAGGCCGACCCGACCCTGGCATCCAGCGAGTTCCTGCAGGACGCCATGAAGATCATGCAGGACGACAACACGGTGTTCCGTTTCGACGCCTCCGACCTGATGCCGGCGACGGTGGGCTCCGGCTCGTTCTGGAAGGGGATGGTCGACTGGATCGACGGCAAGGCCACCGACCAGGTGCTCTCCGACATCCAGGCGGGCTACGAGAACTGATCCGCGAGTCGCGCAGCAACGCAACCCGCTGATCGAGATGCGGGGCCGGGCCCAGTGCCCGGCCCCGCATCCACACCACCCGTATCCGCTCCGAGTCCACAGTCGCACTCAGAAGGGTTCCCATGTCGCAATCGACACTCGACGACCTCGAGAGATCGGTCGTCAACGAGCCGGCGGTCACCACGCACGGCGTCGATCAGAAGGGGCGTGCAGTGACGCGCGCCATCGTGATCGGCGGTTTCGTGCTCGTCGCCGCCCTGTTCTTCCTGCTCATCTTCAGCACCCCGGTCGAGGACGCCGCGCGCATCACGATCGGCTTCTCGCTGAACCAGTTCTTCGTCTGGATGGGCGGCCTGCATCCGCTGCTGCAGATCCCCGTGGTGCTGGTCGCGTTCGGGATCGTCGTCGCGATCGTGCTGGTGCTCATCGAGTACGCGCCGCGGCCGGGGCGCGGATACTTCGTCCTACGACTCGCCGCCTGTCTGATCGTCCCGCTGCTGGCGTTCATGCTGCTGCGGCCGTACGCCAACGCCGTGCTCTACGTCGTGGCGATCGCCCTGCTCGTGGGCGCGCTGCTGTTCTTCGCCGACTACCGCTCCCGACAGGGCGCCGGCTACCTCTTCCAGCTCGTGCTCTTCATGGCGCCGGCGGCGGTCATGCTGCTGATGGGGCTGATCTATCCGGCCGTCTCGACCTTCGTCAAGTCGTTCTTCGACAAGACCGGCAAGGACTTCGTCGGCCTGGAGAACTACTTCTGGGTGTTCACGAACCCGGTCGGCACGGCCTCGGTCATCAACACCCTGATCTGGGCGCTTCTGGCACCGACGGTCTCGGTCGCCTTCGGCCTGGCGTACGCGGTGTTCATCGACCGGGCGCGCGGCGAGAAGGTGCTCAAGGTGCTCGTGTTCATGCCGGTCGCGATCTCCTTCGTGGGCGCCGGCATCATCTGGAAGTTCATGTACGACTACCGAC
>JBASAE010000648.1:0-3224 GCA_049654285.1 Microbacterium sp. | reverse complement strand
CGCCCTGCTGCGCGCGACCGACGGCGGCGCTCGTGACCGGGTGCTCACGAGCTTGCCGGGCGTCGGGCCGTGGACGGCGGCCGAGACCCGCATCCGGGCCCTCGGCGATGCGGATGCGGTGAGCTTCGGCGACTACCACCTCGCGCACGAGGTGGGCTACGCCCTGACCGGGAGCCGCACCGACGACGCCGGGATGCAGGAGCTGCTGGCACCCTGGACCGGGCATCGTCAGCGCGTGATCCGCCTCATCCTGGCGTCCGGCGTGCAGGAGCCGCGCCGCGGCCCACGCCTCGCCCCCGAGGACCATCGCCGCCGCTGACCGGTCCCCCTGGGAGCCTTACGCAGCTCCGAGACGCTCGGCACCGCACGTGGGCTCCCATCACGGGGGCCTACGTGCGGTGAGCGGGAAGGGAGGGGGCGTCAGTAGTAGACCGCGAGGGGGCCATGGGGGCCCTCGATCACCTGCACGGGTGTGTCGAAGACCCGGGTGAGAACCTCGTCGGTCATGATCTCGGCCGGCGTGCCGAACTCGACCACCCGGCCGTCCCTCATGGCGCAGATGCGGTCGGCGTAATGCCCGGCGAAGTTGACGTCATGCAGCACGATCACGATCGTGCGGCCCAGCTCGTCGGCCGCCCGGCGCAACTGGGTCATCATCCGCACCGCGTGACGCATGTCGAGGTTGTTCAACGGCTCGTCGAGCAGCACGACCTCGGTGTCCTGCGCGAGCACCATCGCGACATACGCGCGCTGCCGCTGCCCTCCGGAGAGCTCGTCGAGGTAGCGGTCCTCCAGCTCATCCAGCTCGAGGAAGGAGATCGCCCGGCTGATGGCGTCCTCGTCGGCGGCCGTGAGCCGGCCGCGCGAATGCGGGAAGCGCCCGAACCCGACGAGCTGTCGCACGGTGAGCCGGGTGATGAAGTGGTTCTCCTGACGCAGCACCGAGACGACCTTCGCGAGGTCCTTCGACCGGGTCCGGGTCACGTCGAGCCCGGCGACCTCTATGGTCCCGGCGTCCAACCCGAGCAGCCGTCCCGCCATCGTGAGCAGCGTCGACTTGCCGGCGCCGTTCGGTCCGATCAGCGCGGTGATGCCGCCCGAGGGGATGCTCAGGTCGACGGGGCCGATGCCGACCTCGTCGGTGTACTGCTTGCGCACGCCCGTCAGCGCGAGCGCATGCGGCGAGAGCGTGGGGGCGGATGCGGTCACAGGCGTCCCTTCCGGAGGATGACGACGAGGAAGATCGAGCCGCCGATCAGCTCGATGATGATCGAGACCGCCCCCACCGCCTGGAACACGTTGCGCATCAGGAAGTATGCCCCGGTGAGGATCGTGAACGCGGTGAGCACCGCGACCGGAAACACGTGGCGGTGGTCGTAGGTGTCGGCGAACTGGTAGGCGAGCGTGGCGACGAGGAACCCCAGGAACACCATCGGGCCGACCAGCGCGGTCGAGGCGGCGATCAGCACCGCCACCAGGCACAGCACGCCGATCAGCGTGCGCCGGTGATTCAGTCCCAGGGAGGTCGCGGCGTCCGTCCCCAACGCCATGACGTTGAGCCTGCGGGAGCCCAGCCAGAGCGCGACCGCGGCGAGGACGACCAGGGGGATCGCGATCGGGAGGACGGCGGGATCGGCGTTCGCGACACTGCCGAACAGCTTCGCGGTGAGCACGTCGAACTCACTGGGGGTGAGCAGCCGCTGCATGAAGGTCGCGATCGCGCCGAGTCCCCCGCCGATCACGATGCCGATCAGCAGCATCACCTGCAGGTTGGCGTAACGGCCGGTGAGCAGCCAGCCGTAGAGGGCGACGGCGAGGCCGACCATGATCGCCACCTGCAGCAGGAACTGCACGGGTCCCCGCAGCGCTGTCACGCCGGCGACGCCGAGCACGTACACGGCGGTCGTCTGCACGGCGACGTACAGTGCCTCGAACCCCATGATCGAGGGCGTCACGATGCGGTTCCCGGTGACGGTCTGGAACGCGACGGTCGCGGTGGCCTGGGCGACCGCGACGATCGCGAGCACCACCACGGTCGTGACGCGCAGCTTCGCGATGCGCCAGAACCCGTCGGTGCCGATCGGCATCGGGTTGCCGTAGGCGAGGAGACCTGCCGCGAACAGTGCCGAGAGGATGCCGAGCACCGTCAGCACCACGATCATCCGACGGCGGGCGCCGGGAGCCGACAGGGGGCCGGATGCCCGAGCCGCGGGCATCCTCCTCTCGCTCGTCAGCGCCCTAAGCACGACGCCGCTGCCTCAGGAGAAGGACCACGAACACCACTGCGCCGACCACGCCGAGGATCAGCGAGACCGGCACCTCGAAGGGCGCGATCACGGTGCGGCCGATCAGGTCGCACGCCGTGACGATGCCGATGCCGAGCAGGCACACCCAGGGCAGGTTGCTGCGCAGGTCGTCGCCGCGGATCATCGAGACGATGTTCGGCACGATGAGGCCGAGGAAGGGCAGGTTGCCGACCACGACGGTCACCACGCCGGTGGCGAGGGCGATGAGGATCGTGCCGAGCAGGACGATGCGGTCGTAGTTCACGCCGATGCCGGTGGCGACCTCCTGGCCGAGCCCGGCGACGGTGAACCGGTCGGCGGCGATGAAGACGGCGACGCCGACCAGAGCGACGATCCAGAGCATCTCGTACTGTCCGCGCAGCACCTGCGTGAAGCTGCCGGCGAACCACACGCCCAGGTTCTGCAGGGTGTTGGTCTTCAACGCGATGAAGGTGGAGAGCGCCCCGACCACCGCGCCGAGCATGATGCCGACGATGGGGACGATCAGCGAGGAGCGCAGCGACACCCGGCGCAGGAACAGGAAGAACACCATGGTGCCGACGAACGCGGCGAGCACTGCGCCGACCATCCGCAGCACGAGCGGCGCGCCGGGCATCAGGATCATCACCGTGAGCAGCCCGAGCCCGGCCCATTCGGTGGTGCCGGTGGTGGTCGGCTCGACGAACCGGTTCTGGGTGAGTAGCTGCATCACCAGGCCGCACATGGCCATCGCGGCGCCGGAGAGCACCAGGGCGACGGTGCGCGGGATACGGGTGATCGCGAACATCGCGTCGCCGCCGTCGTCGTCGAGGTCGTATACCCCGGTGAACAGCGAGAGCACCAGCAGCGCGCCGACGACGAGGATGCCGATCAGCAGCGCGGGGTCGAGAAGCCGCCCGCGCGTGGTGCGGGCGGCTGAGGAGGGGGCCAGGGCAGTCA
>JBASAE010000647.1:0-3188 GCA_049654285.1 Microbacterium sp. | reverse complement strand
GTGCTGGGCGGGGGCATCGTGCCGGGTGCGGCGATCCTGCTCAGCGGCGAGCCGGGCGTGGGCAAGTCGACGCTGCTGCTGGAGGTGGCGGCGCGGGCCGCACGCGGCGGACGCCGGGTGCTGTACGCCAGCGCGGAGGAGTCCGCCGCACAGGTACGGCTGCGGGCCGAGCGGACCGGTGGCCTGCACGACGAGCTGTACCTCGCGAGCGAGACCGACCTGGCCACGGTCCTCGGGCACATCGACGAGGTGCGCCCCGACCTCGTGATCGTCGACTCCGTGCAGACCGTGTCCTCCTCCCTCTCCGAGGGCGCGGCCGGGATGCCGGGGCAGGTGCGGGAGGTGGCGTCCACCCTGATCCGCGTCGCGAAGGAGCGCGATCTGCCGATCGTCATCGTCGGCCATGTCACGAAGGACGGGCAGGTGGCGGGCCCTCGCGTGCTGGAGCACCTGGTCGACGTGGTCTGCCATTTCGAGGGCGACCGGCAGACGTCGCTGCGGTTCATCCGCGCGCTGAAGAACCGGTTCGGCCCGACCGACGAGGTGGGCTGCTTCGAGATGACCGGCAGCGGGATCGCCGAGGTGCCCGATCCGAGCGGTCTGTTCCTGTCACAGGGAGCGGCCGAGCCGGGCACGTGCGTCGCGATCTCGCTCGAGGGGCGGCGCGCCCTGCCCGTCGAGGTGCAGGCGCTCACGATCGCCTCCAACGGGCCGAACCCGCGCCGCGTCGTACACGGCCTCGACTCGTCCCGCGTGGCGATGGTGCTGGCGATCCTGGAGCGACGCGCGGGCATCCCCACCGGCGGCCTCGACGTGTACGTGTCCACCGTCGGCGGGGTGCGTTTCACCGAGCCCGCCGCCGACCTCGCGATCGCGATCGCCGTGGCGGGATCGATCCAGCAGTTCTCGGTGCCCCGGTCGGTGGCCGCGGTCGGCGAGCTGTCCCTCGCCGGAGAGGTGCGCCCGGTCACCCAGGCCGCACAGCGCCGCTCGGAAGCGGCCCGGCTGGGCTACGAACAGGTCATCGACGACCGCTCCAGCACGATCCGCGCCGCGCTCGGCGATGTGCGTTCGCGCACCTCCGCGCGTCGGGGAGAGGGAGACATCCCGCCGTTCTGAGCCGACCGATCGCGCCCGGTGCGGTCGTCCTTCTGTTCCGATCTCCTCGGAAAGGCGTCGGATCCTTCGATCGACCCGGGGCCTTCCGGTTCTGAGGAGTCGCGGACGCCGACCCCTCAGGCGTCGAGTGCAGCCAGCAGGTCGGCCGGTGGCGCCTGCATCGGATGGGGACCGGCGATGTCGAGGAACACCGTCGTGATCTCCTCGCGGTGAGCCGTGAGGAAGGAACGCAGCCATGCGGAGGAGTAGATGCCCACGCCGGGCGGCAGGTTGGCCGGCTTGTTCTTCGCATCGCTGAAGAGCAGCAGCGCGACCTCTCCGGTCGCGGGATCGCGGTAGGTCCACACCTCGCCGCCGTCGAGCGGGTTGTCGCGCGCACCGGGGCGGATCAGCGGCACCACGGTCGTGCCGTGCCGCAGGGCGAGGGCGACGGCCGCCATGTCCTGTCTCTGCAGGGCTTGCGCCAGCGCCTCCGAGCGGAACTCCTCGGGGGCCGGTGCCTTGCGCGCCTTCTTCGCCATGCATCCACCCTAGGGCGTGCCACGCAGCGGGAGATCAGTGGGGCCCTCTCGAATTCTCCATTGGGGACTGGCGTACTCGAGAGGGCCCTCGGATTCTCAGCGGCATGCTGTCGAAGCGCTGGGGACGCTGACTCGACGCCACTGGGGATGGCTTGTCTGCCGTGACTCTGAGAATCGTTGTCTATGCTAACTCAAATTGCGGCATTAGCAAGTCATTTCACGACAGTTCCTGGACCGAGTTCAGGATTCGGAACCCGGACGCTCAGTAGAGCAGGAACTGCTGCGATTCCCGGCTCGGGAATCCGCCGATCGACACACTCACATGATAGGACGAGCCCCCAGCCGGAGCGCGCGGTCGGTTCGTCTCACCGCAGGTGTCCACCGCGGAGCGGGTCCGGTCCCATTCGACCGGTTGCGCGCTGGTAACGGTCTGTCCCTTGGCGAGCGTGACGATCATGTCGCTCGGGTTCTGCTGGCAGTCGGTCGAGCGCCACCACACGTCGTTCCCGCTGGTCACGGTGAAGACCTGCTGGGTCGAGCCGACGTTGATCGTGCAGTCCGAGGGCCCGACGTTCTTCAGACGGATCGACAGTTTCGGCAGGACACCCGCCGCATAGGTGTCGGCGTCCGAGAGCGCCTCGACCTGCACGTCCGCCGCCGTGCACGCGACGATGGCCGGCGTCGGCGAATCGCTCGGAACCGGTTCCGCCGATCCGCTCT
This sequence comes from Microbacterium sp., assembly GCA_049654285.1. Classification (GTDB taxonomy): domain Bacteria; phylum Actinomycetota; class Actinomycetes; order Actinomycetales; family Microbacteriaceae; genus Microbacterium. Next base: position 828 of record JBASAE010000647.1, on the reverse strand, counting down.
GCTCGGGCGCAGGTGTGGGGGTGTCGGAGGTCACGGGGGTCGCCGACGTGCCGGCCTCGGGCGAGGGCGACTGCGAAGCGGCGCCCCCCTCCGCCGCACCTGCCCAGGGCTGTGCGATGAGCAGCCAGACGAGGGCGGCGATCGCGACGACCAGCACGATCCCTGCGCCCGCGACGGCGAGCCGACGACGACGGTAGACGGCGGCGGAGTGTCGTGAGGGCATGTCTCCAGGGTAGGCGAGGCGTCTGGGCATCCCCGGTCAGACGTGCGCCGCGAAGACGATCAGTCCAGGCTCTTCAGCATCCGGGTGTTGCCGAGCGTGTTCGGCTTGACGTGCGCGAGATCCAGGAACTCGGCAACGCCCTCATCCCCCGAGCGCAGCAGCTGGGAGTACACGTCGGCGTCGACGATGTGCTCGCCGATCGGTGCGAAGCCGCGCCGGGTGAAGAAATCGGTCTCGAACGTGAGGCAGAACAGCCGCGTCAGCCCGAGGGCCCGGGCGTTCTCCTCCAGGCGCTCGACGACCGCCCGTCCGATGCCGCGGTGCAGCCAGTCCTCGCGCACCAACAGGGTGCGCACCTCGCCGAGGTCCTCCCACATGACGTGCAGCGCACCGCAGCCGATCAGTTCACCGTCCGCCTCGGCGACGACGAACTCCTGCGTCGCGCCGTACAGCACGGCGAGATCCTTGCCGAGCAGGATGCGACGATCGACCAGGGGTTCGAGCAGCCGATGGATGCCGAGGACGTCGGCGCTCCGCGCCGGCCGCACGATGATGTGGCTCACGCTTCCAGATTACGGCCACCCTGGCAGCCACCCCTCCTTCGA
>JBASAE010000646.1:0-5392 GCA_049654285.1 Microbacterium sp. | reverse complement strand
CGCACACCGCGGTCGCGCGCGAGGCGCTGGATCCGTGCTCCGTCGCTGCCGGCCAACGCCGCCTCGCCGCCGAGCCCGGCGACGGGGTTGACGATCAGGCCGCAGACCGGGGTCATCGGTGGAAGAGCTTCTCTGCCCGTTCGCGGATCGGCGTGCCGGCGGACGGCGACCAGTGCGGCGGCACCTCCGACGCATCGCCGAGGTACTTGCGACGATAGGCCCGCCACGACGTCGCCCAGGTCTCGGGATCCGTCATCGACTCGGCATCCAGATGATGGATGCTCGAACGGTGCGGCGCCTCTCGGATGAGATCGGGGTCCTTGCGCGCCTCGGCGGCCACCGCGTGCAGCGCGTCCACGTACTCGTCCAGCTCACGCCGCGAGTAGGACTCCGTCGGCTCGATCGTCGCCGGGTCCGGCACCACGTAGGGGTGATGGCTGGTCCACAGATGCATGCCGAAGTCCGCCAGCCGCTGGCCGAGCTCGCCCGAGCTGATGCCGGTGTCCAGCGCGAGGTCCGCCCAGCTGTACCTGACCTGCTCGATCGGCGGGAGCCGCCCCTCGAGGTAGGCCGGGCGCACGCCGTCGATCGCGCACAGGCGCGTCATCACGTAGTTGTTGTTGATGACGGCGACCTCGGCCGCCTCCCGCAGTCCCTCCGCGCCGAGCGCCCTGATCCAGGCATAGGCCCGGATCAGGTTCGGGGTGACGCCCCAGAACGGGCGGAGCGGCGCCGTGGAGAGCGGGCCGCGGTCCTCCTGACTCAGCAGGCCGTCGTCGTCTCTGACGATGCGCGGCCCGGGCAGGAACGGCTCCAGCTCGGCCGTGGCGCCGATGGCGCCCGCGGCGGGACCGCCGCAGGCGTGCGGGGTGGAGAACGTCTTGTGCAGGTTGAAGTGGCACAGATCGAAGCCGGCCTCCCGGGCACGGGTGATGCCGAGGACCCCGTTCGCGTTCGCCTGGTCGTAGACGCACAGCGCGCCGACCTCGTGGGCCGCCGCGACGATCTCGGCGATGCGCGGGTTGAAGATGCCGGTGTCCTCGGGGTTGGTGATCATCAGCGCGGCGGTGCGCGCCGACACCGCCGCGCGCACCGTCTCCGGGTCGATCAGGCCGTCCTCGCCCGGGTAGAGGGTGATCACCCGGTAGCCCGCGGTCTTCGCCGCGGCGGCGTTGGACGGATGCGAGAAGATCGTCGTGACGACCTCGTCGCGGGTGCCGGCCTCGCCGCGGTGCGCGTGATAGGCCCGGACGATCTGCACATTGCCCCAGATCGCCGCCGATCCCGCCCCGGCCTGGAGCGACACCGCGTCCATGCCCGAGACCGCGGAGATGTAGCGCTCCAGCTCCTGGATGATCTCGAGAGTCCCCTGCACCGTCGAGGGATGCTGCAGCGGATGGGTGTCCACGCTCTGCGTCGATCCGGCGAACTCCTCGTTGACCTTCGGACTGTACTTCATCGTGCAGGTGCCCTGGCCGATGTCGACGTTGAGGTCGGCCCCGAGGGTCTCCTGCGAGAGCCGCAGGAAATGCCGGAGCACCTGTGCCTGGCCGACCTCGGGCAGGGCCACGCGGTCGGTGCGGCGCACGGCCGCTTCGGGCGACCCTTCGAGCGCTTCGACGGCGCGGGAGTCGGCGAGCGGGAGCCGGACCCCGCGCTCGCCCGGCGTCCCGAGCCCGAAGATCAGCGGTTCGACCCAGCGTGCCGCGTGATAGTCGCGCAGGCGGACCGGCCGCGAGCCGTCGGCGGCGATGAGGGGGGTGTCATGGGCGACGAGGTTCGTCATGCGAGGATCTCCTGCAGGGCGTTCGCGAGGCGGTCGATGTCGGAAACGGTGTGGAGCTCGGTCACCGCGACGAGCAGGATGGGCCCGAGATCGGGGAGCTCCTCGGTGCGCACGGCGCCGCCGAAGATGCCCTGCTCGCGCAGCCGGTCGAGCACGTCGTCGAGCGGGTGCGCCGCGATCCGCACAGCGAGCTCGCGCCAGTGGGCCGAGTCGGCGGCCACGACGTCGACGCCGGGCACCGTACGCAGCCTTTCGATGGCGTAGCGGGTGTTCGCCGCGATGGTCGCGCCGACCTCGCGCACCCCCTCCGGGCCGAGCAGCGACAGGTAGACGCCGGCGGTGATGCCCCAGAGGGCGGCGGCGGTGCCGACCCACTCGATGCCCTCCTCGCGCATCGCGAGGGACGTGCGCTCGTACGCCACGTCGGTGAACCCCAGCTCGCCGGCCACCGCGGTCGGAGCCAGGCCGAACAGCCGGGAGGGGAACTCGTAGACGAAGGCCTCCTCGTCGTGCGAGGCGATGAACCCGCCGTGCGCACCGCCGAAGTGCATGCCGAGCCCGAGCGACTGGATGTCACCGCAGAGCAGGTCGGCCCCCGCCGAGGCGGGGCTCTCGAAGTGCCCCAGCGCGAGCGGCTCGACGCCGCAGACCAGCAGGGCTCCTGCGGCGTGGGCGAGCTCTGCGACCTCACGCAGCTCGGTCTCCGCGACGCCGATCGCGTTCGGGGTCTCCACGTAGACCGCGGCGACGGAGTCGTCGAGCATCCCGCGCAGCGCCGCGAGATCCACGCGACCCGTGCGGCGGTCCATCGGCAGCGTGACCAGGTCGGCGACGTCGGCGAGATACGAGTCCGCCTTCCGGCGCTTCTCGACGAGGACCGACTCGGATACCAGGATCCGTGACCGCTGGGTCATCCGCACGGCCATCCGCATGGCCGTGGCCGTGGCCTGGTGGCCGTCGTAGGTGGGGACGTTGACGACGTCCATCTCGAGCAGCTCCGCCATCAGGCTGGTGTACTCGAAGATCGCCTGCCACTTGCCGTGGTCCTCGTACGGCTCCCCCGCGTAGGCGGTGAGGAACTCGGCCCGGCTGTTGATCTCCGAGCACACCGAGGGCACGTAGTGCTGGTAGCAGCCGGCGCCGAGGAACGACAGCGCCTGCGTGGCCGTGGTGTTCCTCCCGAGCAGACCGTTCATGTGACGGCGCAGCTCGATCTCCGACTCGAGCGCCTCCGGCAGCTCCAGCGTGCCGTCGAACCGCAGCGAGGCGGGGATCGACGCGTAGAGCTGCTCGACGTCGTCGACGCCGATCACGGCGAGCATCTCGGCTTTGACCGCCGGGGCGGAGTTGGGGATGTAGGGATGCGCGGGCGTCGCCATCTCGTGCATGCGGGCGGGCCTCCTTCTCGTCGGTGATCCCACGATAGGAAGCCGCGCACACCGCGGTCAGCGTCCAAGATGTACATCTTGCACAGGCCGGAACGCCGATGTGGATGGTGGGTGCGACGGCCGTCGCACGGGACGCCGTGCCGTCCGGAACGCCGTGAGAGAGTGAGACATGGTCTTCCTCAGATCCCTCCTCGCCCTCCCCGAGCTCGGACTTCAGCTGGTCGCCGGCGCCAGTGCGCCCGACGTCGAAGTGCGCTGGGCGCACGTCAGCGAACTGGACGACCCGACGCCGTGGCTGGAGGGCGGCGAGCTGCTGCTCACCACCGGCCTCCCCGCATCGTGGGAGGGCGACGGCGCGTTCCGCTACTGCCAGCGCCTGGTCGAGCGCGGCGTCGTCGCCCTTGGCGTGAGCTGCGGGAGCGATCTGACCTACCAGACCATGCCCGCGCATCTTCAGGATGCCGCCGAGCGCACCGGTCTCCGGCTGCTGCTGGTGCCGTATTCCACGCCGCTGCAGTCCGTCGTCCGCGCCGTCGCCGACGCCATCAGCTCGGCGAACGCGCGGCCGTTGCGTTCGCAGATCGAGCTGCAGCGCAAGCTCATGCTGGAGGCGGCGTCCGGCAGCGGCCTGGACGGCGCGGTCGCCCGCATCCGTTCGACCTCGGCCCTGCAGGCCGCCGTCTACGACGTCCGTCTCGACCGGATCGCCGGCCCGACGACGCTGGGGCTCGGCGAGGAGCTGCGGCGCCGGATCCGCCGCCAGCTGCTACGGGATCGCGAGGGCTCGATCTCGATCCAGGAGACCGAGGGCCGCTCCTCGTTCGTGCTCCCCCTCGTCGCCGACGGGAACGTCCGCGGCTATCTGCTCTCGTCCCAGCAGCGGGCCTTCAGCGAGGAGGAGCGGGCGCTCCTCAAGGTCGCCGCCCCGATCCTCGGGCTCCTGCTCGACCTGCGCGAGGTGACCGAGGCGCCGCTGCGGCGCGCACGAGTGCGGCTCGCGGGCATGCTCCTCACCGCCCGAGAGGGCAACGACCAGCTGCCGGAGGCGCTCGCCGCCGCCCGCCTGCATCCGCAGTCCACCTGCGTCGTGTGCGTGCGCACCCGGTCCGTCGCACAGCGACGTGCCCTGCTCGCCGGGCTCAGCGGTCTCGCCGACGACGTGATCGCGCTGAACGAACAGGACCAGACCTCGCTGGTGCTCTGCGATCCCGCGCCGAACGCGTTCGACCTGCTGGTCGCCCTCGCCGACGAGATCGACCTGAACGACGTCGGGGTCGGCGAGGTCGGCCCGTTGGACCGCACGCCGCAGAGTCACGTCGAGGCGGTCCGGGCGCAGAGCTCGGCGCGGATGCACGGCCTGCGCGTCTCGAAGGCGCCCCGGCAGGGGCATCAGCTGAGCCGGCTGTTCTCCGCCGATCACGAGCGGCTGCGCACCTTCGCCCAGGGCGTGCTGGCCCCTCTCGAAGCACACGATCACGCCAATCCGCGGTACGAGCTGCTGCCCACGCTGCGTGCGTACTTCGACTCCATCGCCAGCATCGAGGCGTCGTCGACCTCGCTGCAGATCCACCGCCACACGATGCGCGCGCGTCTGAAGAAGATCAGCGAGCTGACGGGGTACGACATCACGGAATCGAGTCAGTACCTCGAGCTCTGGCTGGCGATCGAGCTGCGGCACCAGTCCGGCGAATAGCACGTCACCCCCCGCCGGGCACCCTCCGGATCGGAGTGCGGCGCATTCCGGATGTACATCGGGGCTATCGCGCCGCCGCGTCGCCGGCGGATAGCGTGCCAACACACCGAGTGAGGGGAATGACCATGGAGTGGAACCGCGTCTATCAGATCGGCGTCGTCGTCGAGGACATCGATCGCGCCGTCGAGCACTACCGGCGGGCCGGCATCGGCCCGTTCCTGGAGGGGCCGTCGGAGGCCGCGTCGGACCGGCGCGTCTACGGCGCCCCCACGGACGCCGTCGTCCGCGGGGCGTGCGTCCAGCTGGGCGAGATCGAGTTCGAGCTGCTCCAGCCGGTGAGCGGCGACAGCATCCAGGCCGAGGCGCTGCGCGACCGCGGCGAGCACGCCCTGCACATGTGCGCCTACACGGACGACCTCGACGCCGACATCGCCGAGATGGCCGAGGCGGGGTTCCCGGTCGTCTCCGAGGGGACGCTCGCCGACGGCGGACGCTTCGCGTACTTCGACACCCGCGCCGTGGGCG
>JBASAE010000645.1:0-6557 GCA_049654285.1 Microbacterium sp. | reverse complement strand
CGGCTTGTCCGTCCCGGTCTCTCGCGCGGCGAAGATCAGCGAGATACCGGCGCGCTCGCACCCGCGGCGGAATGCCTCGGACCGGTAGATCTTGCCGTTGTCGGTGGTGATCCTCTCAGGGAAGATGTACGGCTGTGCCACGCGGTGCCGGTCTAGACGCTCCTGGTCGATCATGTACTGACCCGCCCATGTCCCCGCGATCCGCTGACGTTGCTCCCGTGCACCCGGCGGTCGCATGTCGTACGGAGTCAACGCCCGCGCGAGGACACCCGCGAGATCGGCGGCGTTGGTCGAGATCGCACGGACGACCGCGGCCATGATCGTCCGGGACGCAACGTCGTGGATGATCGTCAGCTCCGCCCGGTTCAGCCGGCCGTCCAGCAACTGCGACGGGACATCGATCACGGTCGAGTCGATCTGCACGTGGTCTCCCGGCCGCATCGAACCATGAAGGCCGAACGACCGGTCGGGCTTGTTCGAGGCGACCTGGCGTGCCCGTGCAGATCTGCTCAGCTTGCTCGCCGTCGGATGCGCTTTGATCAATCGGTACAACGTGCGGTCGCTCGGTATCGCGACGTCGCCGCCATAGTCCTCCTCGAGAATCCATCGAAGCCGATCCGCGGTCCGACTGGTCGTTCCCGATGACCGGGCCTTGCCGCTCGCGCCGAGTTCGCTCAGCGCCGCCCCGATACGCGGGTCGATGCTCGACTTGCCTTTGTTCAGATATCGGCGATCAACCAGGCCCAAGATGCCCTCGGCGCAATATCTGTGGAACTTGCGTCGCACTGTCTCGACGGACGCGACCTCCACCCACGGCGCTATCGCGACACGCACCTCCTCGAAGAGGGACTTCGCGGGGTTCCCCGCCTCCACCGTTGCCTTCACCCGCGCCAGTTGCTCCGCCCAAGCATCGACAACGCGACGTACTTCGAGCGGCAGCGCATCGAGAATCTGCCCCGCTGCTACGTCCGACCCGCGGGGCTCATCGTGATGCCAGGTCACCTCTGGCATCCGGATCAGCTCCTCGACCTCGACATGGCGAGTGAAGTCCGCCATCAACGAGCGCAGCACCGCATGCCGGTAGTCGATCGCGATGACGATGAACTGCTCGTCGTCCCAGGTCAGCCTCGCCCCGATGCCGACTCGCATGATCAAGCCGCCTTCGCCGTCGTCGCGAGCGAAAGGTGCCGGGAGGGATCGAACTCAAGCTCACGCCACCACAGCGCCGAATACACCGCTCCCAGGGGTTCCGGGCAAGCATTGCGCAATAGCTCCTCCCACGCGGAGAGCCGCGCGGCTCGTCCGGCTTGCTCATGCAGCAGCTCGACGCACGTCTCGTCATGCCAGCGCGCGTACCGATATCCGGACAGGAACCGCAGGTTGTGGGCCTCTGCCTCGCTGATGTCGTCGACGACGAAGTAGTCCCATCCGAGCTCGCTGCAGAGACTCAACGTCCGGTCGAAGGCAACGATGTCCTTCGGCTTGATGTTCCGGGCGGGCTTCACGTCCACCAGCGCCGCCGTACCGTCTCTCCACCGCACAAAAAAGTCCGGCGTGTGATCCTGGACGTCGCCCTGGCCCCGCGGCACGTCCCAATGGATCCGCATCGGCTGCGCGGAGATTGCCAGGACCGTCGGATCCCGGTCCAGACGCATCAGCGCCGCCATCTCGTACAACGACTCGAACCAGACATGTCCACCGGTCGTGGCTGCCCAGTAGAAGCCCGTGTAGTTGACCTTGTGCTTCCAGGATCCCGGCTCCCGAACACGGTCCACGGTCTCGAACGCGACGTTATGTACATCCGCCACGTCCAGCCTCGACGCGACACCACGACGCTTGAACTCCACTTGCGCGGGCGGGATGTCGCCCACGCATCGCGGCTGCCAACGAGTCAGATCCATCCGGCTCTCCTCTCCACAATCTGTGTTCAGTTGGAGAACGAGAACGTGAACCTGACGCGGCCAGAGTACGACCCGCACCATCCGCCATGCCCGAAGACACGCCCGGACTCCGAGGAAGACTCAGAAGGCCACCCCATAGATCCCGCGGCAAGTTCCGTCCACAACCACAAGTACTTGATGTAACAGTTATATTCGTTACATGAAGCTCGCTACTCGGAGCGACGAGGCACTCCTGTCGCTCGCGCGACAAGTGCGGGAGGAGCAACTCCGTAGACGCGGCCGCACGCATACATGCGTTGCGTGCGGGAAAGAATTCATCGCGCGCAGCGGTGCGCGAACATGCTCGACAACCTGTCGAGTCAGGGCACAGCGCGCGCGTGCCCGCACAACCCGGGAGGGGCGCAAGATGATCGGTGTCGGATATGAGGGACTCAGCGGCGATCAGTTGGTCGCCAGTCTTAAGGCGGAAGGCATCGAGGTGCTGGTCGATGTCCGGCTCACCCCTCTGTCTCGCAAGCCGGGCCTCTCCAAACGAGCGCTATCCGCTGCGTTGACGGCAGCGGGTATCCGTTACGTCCACGACCGTCGGCTCGGCAACCCGAAGGAGAACCGTTCCGCCTACGCCGAGGCCACTTCTGAGGATGGTGTCGCGGCACGCGCCCGCTACCGTGAGCTGATCAGCGGCGGCGAGGGGGCTGACGCGGTACGGGAACTCGCCGCTCTGGCGGAGGAACATGCCGTCGCCGTCCTCTGCTTCGAAGCCGACCAGGCACACTGCCACCGCGAGCAGGTCATCGCCGCCGTGAAGGAAGTCGACACCTCAGTCTTGGTTTAGGTCAAACAAGCCCACGCTGGTGGCAATGCCTTCCGGCGGATAGTACACGCCGAGGACGCTGAAGCTGTGGCGCTTGCGCGCATCCTCGAAGTTGCCCATGAAGAATGACGTCTGTCGCCCCGGCGCAAACATCTGAGTGTGGAACTTCCGCTCGATCTGCGCGATGGCGCTGGCATCAGGCTCACGCCGTAACCGCGCTTGTAGAGCCGTGAGCTCCCAGTCCAAGATCTGGCCGACGTGACGTCGGCATCCATCGGCCATGCAGAAGTACTCGTAACGCGCAACGAACCTCGGCGCCTTCAACTCGGCGGGCGTCTTTACTACATCTCCGAAGAGGGACAGCGGCGCCAGATTGGCAGCGCCGGCGATGCGCGCCTTCTGCGCGTCGGTCCATTCGCCGAACGGCTCGATTTTCAGCCGCTCGACCGACTTGACGGCGACCATCCCTAGCGAAGGCGCATCATGACGCTCGGCAGCGGCTGCGCTCAGCGCGCATGTCGTCGTTCGCGCGACTCGCTCCATAAAGGGCTGCCGATCCCTCCAGTCATCGAGATGCCTGACGACCTTGATGCTGTCGATGTCCGGCCTGTAGCTCTCAGGCCGGGAGTCCTTGGACTCGCGGCGCACCTCGACATCGATGAGGTCGAACTTCTTGAACTGCTGTTCCACGCCCATCCACCGGAACGGGAGCGGGTAGAGACGGATCCAATCGGCACGTCCACCGTCTACCCGGACGCCGGCAACGCACACCGTGTCACCGTACTTCGCTGACGGCTGCGGCGACGCCTTCACCGTGATGAGCACCCGCGCTGTCTCGGCCCTGATTTGCATGCGTCTACGTTAGGGGTGCCCTCCGACACTCAACGGATGCGATCGAGAACTGTCCTCGAATCTGCGAGCAGTCGGTCATCGGTCCTCACCCAGAAGCACCCGGGGAAACGCGACGCAAGCTCGATGAGCTTCGGGCCGGTGAACTCTGCTGAGCCAGGCCTTATTCGCCTTGGAACTGCCACCAAGCGATGACCGTCGCGGCGATAGTCGCCAGTCCGACAACGCTTGCTCCGACACGCTTGCCCAGCGTCCAGAACCGCCCATCGCGAATCTCTCCGCGCTCCACCAATGCGGAGGTACCGTTGCCATCCGCGTGGGCTACATGCACACTATTGCCCTTGCCGTGGATCACGATGTTCACAGCATTCGCAGCCTGCGCAGCCGTAGGCACGTCAGCACCCGTCGGCGTCACCGCTCGCAGCTCTCCCAGCAACTCTGCAAGCCGCGTACGCACCTGGTCGACGAGGCCTTCCAGCGCCACTGTGCTGACACTCCAGTAGATCGCGTTGATGTGCTGATAGGGGTTTCCTGATGCCTTGTCGATCAGATGCGCGAGCACACGCTCCCCAGGAAGGGCGATCCGGACTGTCTTGCTCTCGTCGTGACTCTCAGCCATTGCATGGATCTCGCCAATTCCCTGGAAGAACGGCACCTGGTTCGTGATGTGCTCACGTGCCGGCTCCGGCAACTCATGCGGGTCGATGGTTTGGTGCGATACCTGATGAGGGCCTACGACCGCATCCATCTGGATGATCGCCGGGACCTTGCGGTAACCGGGCAGGTCGTCCACGAGCACATCGGCATAGCCGCGCAGCTCCCGCGATGCCCAGTCACGCAACTCAGTCGATCCTGCACGGCCGCCCAGGATGATCAACTTACGAAGGACATCAGCGACCGGCACACCGTCAAGGAGGTCATGCTCGATCTCGGTGAGCAAAGAGGGCACAGGACGGTCAGGCACGGATCAAGCTTGGCAGGCACCGCCGACGTTGCCCGATAGCAAGAGCATGCGCCACCGACGAGTGCAGCGGGACGGAGGCAGGAGCCGATCCCCGGAACCGACAGATGGGTTGACAGAAACTACAGATACGCCGTCGCAGCCACAGGATCGATGGCAAAAACGACAGATGCGCTGACAACGGACACAGACCCCATCACTGTCCCGCCAAAGATTTCGTGACCAAACCGTTGCATTCGTTACCTCGCCGTTATAGAGTGTGGGCACGGTGAATGTTTGCTGTGGCATCCACCGCATGTGATTGCAGGACACTCTTGGTGCAAGGGACAAGGGCCGGTCGGGAGCCTCTCCGACCGGCCCTTAATCATGCGCGCTACGCTGATGCCATGACGGATCGCCAGCTCGCCCTGCAGGCCTGGGAGAGCCTGTTCCGCGCGCAGCACGAGCTGTTCGGCGAGATGGTCACTGACTTCGACGGCGCCGACATCACCCAGGCCGAGTACGACGTGCTGCTCACCGTGGTGCGCTCGTGCGAGATGACCGCCAAGCTCCGAGACGTCACCGCCAACATGCTGATCAGTCAGCCCAGCGTCTCCCGGCTCGTCGACCGCATGGTCTCCCGCGGGCTGCTCACCAAGTGCGCCGATCCCGACGACGGCCGCGGGTCGCTCGTCACGGCGACGGATGCCGGGGCCAGGGCGTTCCGCATGATCGCCACCGTGCACGGCCGGTCGATCGCCGAGCGGATGTCCGCGCTCGACGCCGAGGAGCTGAAGACCCTCCTCGCCCTCACCGAGAAGCTCCGTCGGGGCTGACTCTTTTTCCGCAATGTCACCGCCCTCTGGCAGGGTGGATGCAACGGAGGGAGTCATCCATGGAGATTGCCGGAATCATCGGCATCCTGACAATCGTCGGCATCGGCGTGGTCGGCGTCATCATCATCGCCTTGATCCTGCTGCTGTTCGCCCGCAGCTGGATCAAGGTCGCCCGCGCTGACGAGGCGCTGGTCATCTCGGGTCGCAAGCAGAAGGTGCAGCGCGCCGTCATCAATGCCGACGGCAGCACCAGCTCCGAGCTCGCCGAGTCGCCGGTGACGGTCATCGTCAACGGCAAGTCGCTGGTCAACCCGATCACGCAGCGCCACGAGATCATCTCGCTGCGCTCGCGTCAGGTGTTGCTCAACGCCGAGGCCCAGTCGCTGGACAGCGTCACCCTGAACGTCGACGGCGTCGCGATCGTGAAGATCGGTTCCGACCCCCTCTATGTGCGCCGTGCCGCAGAGCGCTTCGCCTCGCAGGACAAGGCCATCGAACAGTTCACCACCGAGCAGCTCGAAGGCGCGCTGCGCGGCATCGTCGCGACCCTGTCGGTCACCGAGCTGATGCGCGAGCGCAAGAAGTTCAGCGACCAGATCGCGGCCGACGTGTCGAACGAGCTGGCCGATCAGGGTCTCATCCTCGACTCCTTCCAGATCAAGGGCATCACCGATCAGGTCGGGTACATCCGGTCGCTCGGCGCCCCCGAGATCCAGGCGAAGCGACAGGCCGCCGAGATCGCGCAGACCAATGCCGACCGCGCGATCAACCAGAAGAACAGCGCCAACGACGAGGCCAACCTCGTCGAGCAGACCGCTCTCGACACCAACACCGCCAACGCCGCCGCCGGCGTCGGCCGCGCCCGTGCCGAGGCCGAGCAGGCCGAGTACCTCGCCCGCGCCCAGGCCGAGCAGGCGGTGCTGCAGCAGCAGGCCGAGAACAAGCAGGCTCAGCTGGATGCCGATGTGAAGCGCGTCGCCGACGCGCAGCGCTACGAGGCCGAGACCCGCGCCCAGGCCGACCTGTTCACCCGCGAGAAGGCCGCCGAGGCCGCCGCGATCGAGCAGGTCAAGCAGGCCGAGGCCCGCACCCGTATCGCCGAGCAGCAGGCCGAGGCCGACAAGGCCCGCGCCGCCGGTGAGGCCGCGGCCGCGGTCGCCAAGGCCACTGGTGAGGCCGATGCACTGCGCGCCCAGGCCGACGCCGAGGCGGAGGCC
>JBASAE010000644.1:0-3625 GCA_049654285.1 Microbacterium sp. | reverse complement strand
CTGCACGGCGGTGCGCATCCGAGCACGCCGCTCGGCCGCGCCGATCGCCGAACCGGGCTGCGACTGCACGAACCGTTCCCGCCGCGCACCGCGCAGCTGTGTCGGCCTCAGGGCGACGCCGAGCATGCCGGAGGCCTCGGCCAGCGCCAGCTCTGCGGCGGCCTCCTCATCGAGCGACGCGGTCGCGGCCGGCTCTCCCTGCGTGCCGAAGGACACCCGCACCACGTGCCGCCCTGCCGCGGCGCTCCGCAGCCATCCCCACTTCGCCGTCGAGTGCGTGAGCGCCTTGGCGACACGGCTGCCGGGGACGATCAGCACCCCCGTGCCGCGCGGGGCGGCGTCCAGGTTCGGAGCATCCAGCACCAGCGTGACGATCTCGACCTCGGGCGCCGGGACGGCCGGCCCCAGGTCGAGCTGTCCGTCCAGCAGCGCCCGTGCCGCCGGTTCCGCGGTCGCGACGATCACGCCGGTCGCCTGCAACGTCTCGAGCCGTTCGGTTCCGGCATTCGCGCCCAGTTCATTCGCCCCACCCGGTTCGTTCGAGCCGCGCGGCCCACCCGGCCCGTTCCGGTTGACATCCGTCCCGCTCTCGCCACGCCCCCCGACGCTCAGGTCGCGATTCGTCCCGCCATTCGCGCCGGATTCCGGGGCGAACTGCGACCCGAACGGCTCCGACACTCCCGACGGCTCTGGCGACCGGAACGACCCCGGCGACCCAGACGGCTCCGAGGACACCGACGCCTCCGAAGCGGCGTCGGCGATGCGCACCGCCCAGGACGCGCCGTCGCGGACCAGGGACTCGGCGCGCACACCGGTGCGGATCTCGACCCCGAGCGTCTCCAGATCGGTGCGCAGCGCGTCGACCAGCATGCCCATGCCACCGTCCAACCCCTCGACCGCGGCTCCCGGCGCCCCGGCCTTCGCCCGCTCGCCGCGCAGCATCGCGACCGCGCCAGACAGCGATCCGGCGGTGGTCAGCGCCGCGCTGAGCCCGGGGGCGGCGGCCTCGACATCGACGTCGTCCGGGTGCGCGGAGTACACGCCGGCGGTGACGGGGGCGACCAGGCGGTCGCGCACCTTCTCGCCCATCCGCCGGGCGACCAGCTTGCCGAGGCTCTTCTCGTGCCCGATGGTGAGCGGCGGGCGCAGCCGGTCGAGATAGGCGCGCCACACGCCGCCGGTGCCGAGGATGCGCCGCACGTCGTCCTGGAACGGGTTCTCCGGGATGCCGAGCAGCCCGCCGGTCGGCAGGGGTGCGGCACCGACGCCCGGAATCCCGTCGAGCCAGGCGCCGCCGCCCTCGGGCCGGACGACCCGTTCGGTCAGGCCCAGCTCGGCGAGCAACGCTCGCACGTGTCCGCCGCGGGTCGCGAAGCTCTCGGCCCCGGCGTCCAGCACGAGGCCGTCGACCTCGATCCGACGGATGGATCCACCCAGCTCGGCCGACGCCTCCAGCAGGGTGACCGGCATCCCGAGCTTCGCACACTCGCGGGCTGCGACCAGCCCGCCGATGCCGCCTCCGATGACGACGACGTGCTGCCGCGCCGCGCGCTCGGCCAGTTCCGGGGTCTGCTCGGGAGTCATGAGATCAATCCTCGCACCGGCGACTCACAGGACGGATCCGCTCTCACAGGATCGAATGCGCCGGGGCATCCCACTGAACCGCAGTCGCCCTGAGGTCAGGAGTGCTATTGGCGCTTGCGGATCTCGCGCAGCACGATCTGCTCCGGACACACCGTGGACAGGAAGTCACCCACCGAGAGCGCGAGCCGCTCGCCGACGAGCGAGTAGAGGATGCGGTTGGCGTCGCGTCGCTCGTCGATCAGACCCGCCTGACGCAGCACGCCGAGGTGCCGGGAGATCGTCGGAGCGCTGACGTGGAACCGCGCGGCGATCTCGCCCGCGGCGAGCTCGCCGTCCTTGAGGTCCTGGAGGATCTGCCGCCGGGTCGGGTGGGCCAACGCGGCGAAGATCTCGGTCGCGCCATCCGTCATGGTTGCAATATAGCATTCTCGCTAAGTAGCATTTAGCTATAACGCTAATGAGCGAAGGAGCAATTCAATGAGAGTCGCGATCACCGGCGGCACCGGTTTCATCGGCCGCAACCTGGCCGCGCGGCTGCCGGCGGACGACACCGTGGTCATCTCGCGTCGCACCGGGATCGAGATCGACGATGTGGACGCCCTCGCCGCCGCGTTCCGGGGATGCGATGCGGTGGCGCACTGCGCCGGCATCAACCGCGAGATCGGCGATCAGACGTTCGCCCGCGTGCACGTCGAGGGGACGCGGGCCGTCGTCGAGGCGGCGAGGCGCGCCGGCGTGCGGCGGATCGTGATGGTGAGCTTCCTGCGGGCGCGCCCCGACTGCGGCTCCGGGTACCACGAGTCGAAGTGGGCGGCCGAGGAGATCGTCCGCGGCTCCGGCCTCCCGCACACCGTCCTCAAGTCGGGCATGGTCTACGGCGCCGGCGATCACATGGTCGACCACGTGACACGGGCCGTGCGCACGTTCCCGTTCTTCTGGACGGTCGGGTTCCGCGAACGCACCGCGCGCCCGGTGCCGATCGACGACGCCGTGGACGTGCTGATCGCCGCCCTCGAGGGACGGATCCCCGACTCGACGGTCGCCGTGATGGGCGTCGACGAGCTGACACTGGGCGAGGCGATCCGCCGCATCGCCCGCGTCGCCGGCCGCCGGCCCGCGTACATCCCGATGCCGGTCTGGACCGTGCGCGTCCTCGCCCAGCTGACGGAGTGGGTCATGGTGGTACCGCTGATCGCGAAGGCACAGGCCCGGATGCTGGCCGAGGGCGTGAGCGCGGCGGCTCCCCCGGCGCCGGAGCCGCCCCTCGACATCCGCCCCTCCCGTCCGTTCTCCGATGACCGCGTCCGCGCCGCCCTCCCCGAAGGACGCTTCACCCGCGACGACTTCCGCCTCCTGCGCCGCCGCTGACCGTCGGCGACCCACAGGATCGAGTACGCCGGGGCGTCCTGCTGAACCGCAGTCGCCCCGAGGTCAGGAGTGCCTCAGAGCTCGCCGTGGGCGAGGCGCACGATGCGGGTGAGCTGATCGGGATCGGTCTCGGGCGGCACCCCGTGGCCGAGGTTCAGGACGTGCCCGCGGGCGCCGCGCCCTCGGGCGATCACGTCCCTCACGTGCGCCTCGAGCACCGACCAGGGCGCCTGCAGCAGGGCGGGATCGATGTTGCCCTGCACGGCCACGTCAGGGCCGAGGACTCCGATCGCCTCGTCCAGCGGCATCCGCCAGTCCACCCCGACCGCCTCGGTCACGCCGTCGAGACGCATGTCACCGAGGAACGGTCCGGTGCCGACGCCGAAGTGGATCCGCGGCACCGGGAGGCCGTCGAGCACCGCCCGCGAGTGCCCCGCGGCGAAAGCACGGTAGTCGGCAGGAGAGAGGGATCCGGCCCACGAGTCGAAGAGCTGAACGACGGATGCCCCGGCGCCCACCTGCACGTCGAGGAAGCGCCGCGACACCCGCGCCAGCCAGCCGGCCAGACGGTGCCAGGACTCCGGATCGGCGTGCATCATGGCGCGGGCGCGCAGATGCTCCTTCGAGGGGCCGCCCTCGACGAGGTAGGCGGCGAGCGTGAACGGGGCGCCGG
>JBASAE010000643.1:0-7935 GCA_049654285.1 Microbacterium sp. | reverse complement strand
ATCCCTTCGACGCGCAGGGTGTAAGTGGTGCCGTTGAGTTCGCTGACGAGCTGCACGGTGTCGCCTGGTTGCAGTCCGAGCCGGGTCGCGAGGGGTGAGGTGATGTTCACCTGGTTCCTGGGCAGGTCGTTGCCGTGGGTGTCGTTGAGTTTGATGCCGACCGAGTCGGGTTCAATGCCGGTCAGGTAGAAGTCGATTGACGGGCGTTCTTCGGGGTGTACCCGGATGGAGTGGTAGGGCTCCGCCCCGGCAGGCAGCGGGTCGTGCTTCAGGTTTTGCGTCTGGGTGAAGTTGTATTCGAACGGATAGTTGTATCGCGTGAGTGAGCCGCGTTCGGTGGCGACGTCCATCGAGTGGTTGAATGTGAGCCCGAACAGCATGACCATCGATGATGCGGCAACACCGAGCAGCAGAAACAGCAGTCGGGGGATGCTGCGAAGTTGTTCGCGGATGCGGAACATGGTCGTGAACCGAAAACGGTCGAGCCGGAGCGCGCGTTCGAGGAAGTTCACTTTCGCCGCACGCTCGTCACCATTCATGAGGTCTGCCGGGGACCTGCGGAGCACACGTCGGATCATGAGCAGGCTTGATGCGCCGATCAGCGCCACTGGCGCGAGGACGGCGATCAGCAGGTTGCTCGGGTCCAGCCACACGCCGGTGTTCGGCACGTTGTACGCCGCCAGCATCCATCCGGCGACCGGGGCGATGGCTGGCAGTGCCAGTACGGTGCCCGCGAGGCCGCCAGCTGTCGCGATCAGTACGGGGATCGCGAGGTAATGTCGGGTCAGTTCGCGGCGGCGGTACCCGAGCGCGTACAGCGTCCCGATGACGACGCTGTCTGATTTCACGGTGCGTGCCACCAGCACGGCCACGATCACGCAGGCGAGCAGGAAGAACGCGATCGCCACGGGGAAACTCATCGACTGCAGGCTCGAGATGTTGCCTTCGGGCATCGTGATCCGAGCATTGTTCTTCGCGGCCATCCAATGCGTGACCGTGTGCCCCTCGGCGCTGAGGCGTTGGTTGAGTCGTTGTGCCTGCCCGTCGATGTTGTCCCGATCCTCAAAGCGCACGCTGTAGGTCGAGGGCCCCGTATTGGCCGCACCGCCGAACTGGTGGAGGTCGGACGGGGAGACGACGGCGATCCCGAACCCGGCGGTGGGGAGTACGTCGTAGAAGTTCTTCAGGATGTAGATGTAGTCCGGAACCGCCACGGTGCCGACGATGGTGAACCTTCGGCCGTCCAGGTCGATGCGGTCGCCGATGCGCAGGCCGTGCGTGTGGAGGAAGTGCGGGTCGACCTGGACCTCTCCCTGCCCCTCCACGCCCCGCCCGGACAGCACCGCGGGAGTGTTGACCTGCGTGCCTGCGCCCAGCAGCCGCAGCTGCCCTCCCGGCAGTGAAACGTCGTGCCAGTGCGTCTGTTGTATCGCGGCCCCGGACTGTGTTTCCAGCGCCGGAAGATCGGTGATCGGTGTGCTCGTGGTGAAGGCGACGTCCTCTTGCTTGTGGGATGCCGCGAAACCGTTGACCATCCGGTCCATGCTCCCGGCGACACCGGTCGCTACGGCGAAGTAGAAGCTGCCCAGGAGGATGAGGATCACGATCCCGACGTAGCGGCCTTTGTGCTCGGCCAGCATCCGCCCCACACGCTTGCGCAGGCCCATCACCAACCGATCCTCTCGGCGGGCACGGGTTGATCGTTACAGGTCACGTCCGCGATCTCGCCGCTGCGCATCCGGAACACCCGGTGGGCCATGTCCGCGATAGCGGCGTTGTGGGTGATCATCAATATGGTGGTGCCGAACTCGGCGTTCACACGCTGGAGCAGCGCGAGCACCCCCCGTGAGCTCTCCACATCGAGCGCGCCGGTGGGCTCATCGCACAACAGCAACTTCGGGTTCTTCGCGCTAGACCGCGCGATCGCCACGCGCTGCTGCTCACCGCCGGACAGCTCCCGCGGAAACCGGCGCGCCTTATCCGACAATCCGACGGCATCGAGCACGTCCCCGGTCGGCAGCGGCCGGTTGCTGATGTTAGACACGACCTCGACGTTCTCGGCGACCGTGAGATTCGGCACGAGGTTGTAGAACTGGAACACGAACCCGACGCTCGCCCGCCGATACTCAACGAGTCCGGCATCATCCAGGCCGGTCACCCGCTGCCCGTCCACGTCGACCGTTCCACCGTCGGCGTGATCGATACCGCCGATGATGTTCATCAACGTCGACTTTCCCGAACCGGACGGCCCGAGGATCACGCCAACCCGGCCGCGTTCGAGCCCGAGGCTGACGCCCCGGAGAACATGCGTGACGACCCCGGCACCATAACTCTTCGTCACGCCCGATGCTGCAACGAACATCCAGATACTCCTCCTGCCATGCGGCCAGGACGCGTCGGCTGCCATTCGCCGCGCCTCCGCCGACAGTGTGCACGATTGCCCCTGAGGTAAGGTCAAATCGTCTGGAGATGCGAGTCTGTCCCAGCGATGCCGCGGACCGAAGTACTGCACCCCACGCTTAAGTCGCGCCGCCGAACCGCGCGGAGACGTATGTCCGCCGTCCAGCACCGATGCGCGCACCGCTCCCGAGACTCGCGCGAGAGCCCGCCGGGTCTGGTTCTGCATCCTCCTACTCGACGAAGGGCTCAGGTGGGCCCCGCCGATCCCGCGCGTTCCGTACGCACCGCGCGTGGTCTACCCCGTCGCCTGTCCCGCCCGCATCCGGCTCAACGCGCGATAGTTGCGGGGGGTGACACCCACACTGCGGCGGAACTGGCGAGCCGCGAAATCCGGATCGCTCCAGCCCACTTGCTCAGAGATCAGCGCGATCGGTGTGTCCGAGGCTCGCAGGAGCGCTGCCATACGTTCGGTCCGAAGCATCGTCAGATAAGCGATCGGTGACTTCCCGAATGCTTCAACGAACACGCGACCAAGCTGCGACTTTGACAGATGGACTTCGGTCGCAAGGTCGGTCACCGACCAGCGGCGTTCTGGCTCTGCTCGTAACAACTCGGCTGCTCGAAGCGCTTCGCACCGCAACGGAGCAAACGGTCGGTGACGCGGCGAGGTGGGCCAGGTCCTCGCTCGTTGGGTCGGGGATGTGCGGATCGAAGACGTCTTGATGAACGGCACGATCACGTGCGCGACGCTCGACCAGAGCGCCTGCATCCGATAGAAGTTCTGCGCAGGTCGATGCTCGCTGGTCAATGCGGTGAGCTCGTCCAGCCACGGCATGACACTCCCGGCTACCTCTTCGCCCACATGGAGAATCTGCGCGGGTTCGGAATAGACTTTGGCGGCGAAATCCTGCGCATCGAGCCGATCATGCAGAACGCCGACGTGCTGCCAGAACACCTGATCGACCACATAATCGGTATCCAGATGGACTGCCGTGATCGTGATATGGCCTTCTGGGTCACTCCCACACAGAGTGTTCGCCCCCAACGCAATCACATCGCCCACCGTTGCCGGGCTCTGCCCGAACTCGCTAAACACGATCGCGCTACCGTCCCGAATGACGATGATCTGCACGCAGTCGTAGGCGACCGGGTCCACCGAACGGTAAAACGTCCGGGTTCGCGCCACGATCGGCTGGAAGTCAGCGGTTCTTTTCTGCACGGGCGATCCTGCATTAGGGCAGCACAATGGAAGCCAACCGCGCCGATTGGGCATCGATGGCGATGGGAGGCGTCGTTGGGATTCAGGGGTTGTGGGGTGGCAGCCGCTGGATGCGATTCCATCCCTTCCAGCCTCGTTCTTCTAGGAGTGCCATCAGTCGCTTGGCGGCTGGGGCGGAGGCGACGGTGGTGGCGTCGAGCAGTGCGACGAATCGGTCATCGAGGGGGTCCACGTTCAGTGACCCGGATGCCATTGCTCGGGTATACAGCCGGTCGAGGATGTCCGCGGCCTCAATGACGCGGGGGTCGGTGGGTGATACTTCTGGTGCATCGTTGACCAGTTCGTAGAGCCGTTGCACGTCCGGGTCGTCCAGGTCTTCGTGTTTGCGGGCGATGATGGCGTCGATTTGGTCTGGGACTTGGGCGGCGAGCATGATCCATGCGTCGCGTTCCATCTGGATGTAGCGTTCCTCAACCCCCAGGTCGCGGAGCCGATCGAGGTAGTCCACCACGCTCTTAGGGAGGGCTAGTTGTTCCCCGGCTGCGAGCTGTGCCAGGCGTTTCCGGGAAAGGTTCAGCCGTCTGATATCGGCACGCAGCTTGGTGTCGATCTTCTGAATGGTGTCTGCCAGCGTCTCGGAGTCTGCGTCGAGGAGGTCCTTCACCTGAGCGAGCGGGACGCCGGCGCTGGCCAGGACGTGGATCCGGATCAGACGGACGACGGCGTCAGCGTCGTAGCTCCGATAACCCGAGTGGTTACGCTCGGGTTCGGGGAGCAGTCCGATCTTGTGGTAATGGCGGACGGCCTTGACCGACACGCCCGCGTAGCGGGCGAGTTGGCTGATCGTCAGCATGGTGGCCATCCCTTCCTCCTTAGCTGATTTTGCGTCGGTAGACCGTCATGGCGACGAGGTAGGCGACGAGGAGGATGCCGACGCACCAGGCCAGAGCGATCCAGATGTCGCCCCCGACCGGTTGCTGTGCGAGCAGGTCCCGGATGGTGTTGACGATGGAGGTGACCGGCTGGTGCTCGGCGAACCAGCGCACGGGGCCGGGCATCGTGTCCGTGGGGACGAACGCGGAACTGATGAACGGCAAGAACAGGATCGGGTAGGAGAACGCGGTCGCCCCGTCCGAGGTCTTCGCTGCCAAGCCCGCGATGATCGCGATCCACGTCAGTGCGAGGGTGAACAACAGCAGGATCCCGGCCACGGCCAGCCACGCCAGCACGCCTGCCCCGGTGCGGAACCCGATGAGGAGCGCGACCGCCACGACGATCACTAGGGATATCGCGTTCCCTGCCAGCGAGGTCAACGCGTGCGCCCACAGCGCGCTCGACCGCGCGATCGGCATGGACTGGAACCGCTCGAAGATCCCGCCCTTCATATCCGAGAAGAGGCGGACCGCGGTGTAAGTGATGCCCGAGCCGACCGTGAACAGCAGAACGCCGGGCAACATATAGTTCACGTACGAGCTTGTTCCCGCGCCGGAACCAGTATTGACGGCGCCGCCGAGCACGTAGACGAACATCAGCATCAGCGCGATCGGGATGAGGGCGGTGGTGATGATGGTGTCGAGGCTGCGGGTGATGCGCCGCATGGACCGCCCGGTGAGAACGGTCGTGTCTGAGAAGAAGTGCGTGGCGCTCATCAGTTCTCCACCTCCGCCCCGGCCGTGCCCGGTGTTCCGGCGTCACGGTTGGTCCCTCGCGCACCGACAATGGCGAGGAAGATCTCTTCTAGGCTGGGCTGTTTCTCGACATACTCGACTTTCGCCGGTGGCAGGAGCTTCTTCAGCTCCGTGAGGGTGCCGTCGGCGATGATGCGACCTTGATGCAGGATCGCGATCCGGTCGGCAAGTTCTTCCGCCTCATCCAGGTACTGCGTGGTGAGCAGGACCGTCGTGCCGTGGGAAGCGAGAGTCTTCACCGTCTGCCATACCTCGATGCGCGCCTCGGGATCAAGTCCCGTTGTCGGCTCGTCGAGGAAGATCACCGGAGGGTTCCCGATCAGGCTCATCGCGATATCCAGCCGGCGGCGCATGCCACCCGAATACGCGGCTACACGCCGCTCTGCTGCATCGGTGAGCTGGAAACGCGCGAGCAGATCATCGGCGACCTTCCCCGGGTCTGTGAGGTGGCGAAGTCGGGCAATGAGGATCAGATTCTCCCGCCCCGTCAGAACATCATCCACGGCAGCGAACTGACCCGTCAGACTGATCGACTCCCGCACCCGAGCAGCCTGCGTGGCAACATCGAACCCCTCCACGGTGACCGTCCCTGCATCGGCCTTGAGCAACGTCGCCAGGATCTTCACCGCCGTGGTCTTGCCTGCCCCGTTCGAGCCGAGCAGCGCGAAGATCGTTCCCCGGTCGACATCGAGGTCCACTCCGCGCAGCACCTCCAGCTTCCCGAACGACTTCGTCACCGACCGCATGCTGATGGCAGGAGCATCGCCCGACTGAGCGATCACGAGCGCCACCTCCCAGCCGCTACAGCCGGGACCGGCGCCTTCCGTTGCGTGTGGATGCTGCACGCGATGAGACCTATGGTCGACATCTCGATTCGTACTGTCATCGTTTCCTATCTCCTCCATGAGTCCTCCGCACGGTGTGCGACGGAACCCTCGACAACAGCATGCAAGACTGACCCTAGGGCAAGGTCAAGGCTCACTTTGCACCGCTCTTGCGTTCGCCGTGCCCAGATCGCTACGGACGCACACCGCTCCCCCGTTCCGCGTCTGAGTTCGTTGACCAGGTCCCGGTTTTAAATTCCCCTCATCTGAGCTGGTTGGAGCAACCCGCGGACGTTCTCGATGACGACGAACTTCGGTTGCAGTGCCTCGATTGCCTCGGCCATGTGTGACCAGAGCCCGGAGCGAGTGCCGGGTGCGAGGCCGGCTCGCTTGCCCACGGTGGAGACGTCTTGGCAGGGGAACCCGCCACAGAGCACGTCGACGGGCGGAACATGGCGCCAGTCGATGGTGGTGATGTCACCCAGGTTGGGGGCGTCGGGCCAGTGGTGGGAGTAGACGCGGGCGACGTCGTGGTTGTTCTCGGAGAACCAGATCGTCTCGGCGCCGAGGGCGCGTTCGACGGCGAGGTCGAGCCCGCCGTAGCCCGAGAACCGTGATCCGACTCTGAGTTGTCGTTGGCGCGGCGGCTCGGGTCGTGCATGGAGGCTCCGGCAGGTCGGTGGTCACCGACCGAAATCCATGCAGGAATTCCGTGCCGGGTTGGTCACCTGCCAGGTGCACGAACCCGGCACTCACGCCGTCGCTTCGTCACTGTCAACGTCGGCCGCGCCGCGCGGGTTACGTCCGAACGGCTGCCGCGGACCCGTTGCCGGCTCACTCGACTCGGACGCTTTTTGAGCTACCACACGTCTTTCAGACGAGGCCCACGCCGCCCCGAGGGCGGCGTGATGGAGGGGCGCCGCCCGGTCGGGCGCCGCTCACCTGGCGTCAGAGAAGGAGGCGCGACGGTGACGGTTTCGATGCGCGTGATGTCGGCCGGCGATGGCTACAAGTACCTGTTGAAATCCGTCGCCGCAGGCGACGGCGACCGGAGTCTCAGCACGCCGTTGACCCGTTACTACACCGCAGCGGGCACGCCTCCGGGGTTCTGGATGGGCTCGGGGCTGGGCCGTCTCGGCAACGGCGAGCTGGTCGAAGGCGCCCAGGTCTCAGAGGCCCAGCTACAGCTCTTGATCGGGATGGGCCACGACCCGATCACCGGCGAACCGCTGGGTCGCGCCTACCTGCAGTTCACCTCGACTACCGAACGGGTCAAGCAGCGCGTAGGCGCGCTCGATCCCGACCTGGGGCCGGTGACGCGGGCGCGCGAGGTCGCCATGATCGAGGCCGAGGAAGCCGAGCGAGGCACTCGCCGCGCGGTGGCCGGATTCGACTTCACGTTCAGCGTTCCGAAGTCGGTCTCCGCGATCTGGGCGGTTGCGGATGCAGGCACGCAAGCATTGATCGCGGAGGCCCATCACGCGGCGGTTGCAGAGCTGGTTGCGTTCCTGGAACGCGAGGTTGCAGCAACCCGTGTGGGTGCAGCCGGACCGGACGGAGCGGTTGCGCACGTCGATGTCGCAGGCGTCACCGCGGCCGCATTTGATCACTACGACAGCCGCTCCGGTGACCCCCAGCTCCACACGCATGTCGTGATCAGTAACAAGGTGCAGACGGTTCAGGACGGCCGCTGGCGGACCCTGGCCGGCCGGCCGATGCACTCCGCGGTCGTCGCCGTCTCCGAGCTCTACAACGCGGCCCTGGCCGACCAGGTGACTCGCACGCTCGGGCTGGGGTGGGAGGC
>JBASAE010000642.1:0-4359 GCA_049654285.1 Microbacterium sp. | reverse complement strand
ATGTCGCCGTCGCGGAGCTGGTCTCCGGCCGCGGCGAGGATCAGCTCGACCAGGTCGTCGCCGGGGCGCACCTCGGGGATGCCCTCGAGGGGCCAGACGGTCATCATCACCGGGGGCCGATCGCGTCGGCGTCGTACAGCCAGACCACCTCCGCTCCGGCGGCGTCTGCGCGCGCGGAGGCGACGGCGATGGGGAGGTCGCCCTGGGAGCGGGCCCGGGACAGCGCCTCCCGCTTCGCCGCTCCGGTGGCGAAGACGATGACCGCGCCCGCGTGATCCAGCGCGGCGAGCGTGAGGGTGATGCGCTCCGGCGGCGGCTTCGGGGAGTCGCGGACCGAGGTCACCAGCTCCGGCGCGTTCCAGACCGTCTCCTGGCCCGGGAACAGCGACAGCGTGTGACCGTCCTCGCCGACGCCGAGCCACACCATGTCGAAGCGGACGTCTCCGTCGGGGGCGTGCTCCACGATGCGGCGGGCGTAGTCGGCCGCCGCATCGTCGAGCGCGAGACCGGTCGCCGGTGCGATCTCGTCGAGCGCCGCGACGCGGGGGTCCGCCGTGAGGAGGGGGAGGAGCTGCCCCCAGTTGGAGTCCGCGTGGTCGAGGGGGACGAGCCGCTCGTCGCCCATCAGGACGGTGACCCGCGACCAGTCGACCGCGTCGGCGTGGTCGGCGGCGATGAGTCGGTACGCGGCCGCGGGCGAGGAGCCGCCCGCCAGCACCCAGGTCGCCCGACCGCGCTGCGCGATGGCGGTGCGCAGGCGCTCCAGGGTTCGGGTCGTCGCCTCCGCGGCGACATCCGCGGAAGCGGTCAGTTCGAGGTACTCGGGCACAGGTCCTCCTGCAGGTCGACGTGTGCCTATCCTCTCAGAATGCTCGCCCGTCGATCGCCGGTGCGGCCCGCCGTCGCGCCATCCCGAATAGGCTGACAGGATGAGCATCCCCACCATCGAACTCAACGACGGCATCCGCATCCCGCAGCTCGGCTACGGCGTCTTCAAGGTTGATCCCGCCGACACGGAGCGGACGGTGAGCGAGGCACTCGAGCTCGGCTACCGGCACATCGACACCGCCGCGATCTACGGCAACGAGTCCGGCGTCGGTGCGGCGATCGCGCGCAGCGGGATCGCCCGGGACGAGCTGTTCGTCACGACGAAGCTGTGGAACGACCGCCACGACGGCGACGAGCCGGATGCGGCGATCGCGGAGAGCCTGGAGAAGCTCGGCCTCGACCGGGTCGACCTCTACCTCGTGCACTGGCCCACTCCGGCCCGGGACAACTTCGTGCACGCCTGGGAGAAGCTGATCGGCATCCGCGAGCGGGGTCTGACCCGTTCGATCGGCGTGTCGAACTTCCTCGTGCCGCACCTCGACCGCATCGTCGCGGAGACCGGCGTCACGCCGTCGGTCGACCAGATCGAGCTGCATCCCGCGCACCAGCAGCGTGAAGTGACCGACTGGGCGCGGGAGCACGGCGTGGCGATCGAGGCGTGGGGTCCGCTCGGCCAGGGCAAGTACGACCTGTTCGGCACTCCGGCCGTCGCCGACGCCGCGGCGGAGACCGGGAGGACCCCGGCGCAGGTGGTGCTGCGCTGGCATCTGCAGAAGGGGAACATCGTGTTCCCGAAGTCGGTGCGCGCCGAACGGCTGCGCGAGAACCTGGACGTGTTCGACTTCTCGCTCAGCGACGCGCAGATCGCGGCCATCGACGCCATCGACCCGGGCGACGGTTCGGGACGGGTCAGCGCGCACCCCGACGAGGTCAACTGAGCGGTCACCCTCCTGCCCTCCGGCGTTCAGTGGTCGTCGTTTCTGGGTCGAGCATCTCGCGCAGCGCGTCTTTGGCTCTTTGATACCGTCCTCTTGCAGTAGAAGGTGGGATGCCCAGGAGCGCCGCGGCGTCCACGATGGAGAATCCATCCCAGTGGACGAGTCGGATCAGTTCAGCGAGGCCGCCATCGAGTCTGGCGATGGCGTCCCTGACCTCGACTCCGAGGTCTGCGGAGGGAGCCGGTGATCGTGTCAGCACTTCACGCATCCTGGCCGCGAGTCTGTTTCTTCGGGTGTCGCTGCGGCGAGTATGCATCAGGACGTTCCGAGCGATGCCGAACAGCCACATTCGCGCCTCTTCGGGGCTTCGGGCAGAGCGTCCACGCGTACCCAGGCTGTCGTCATGACGTCCGCGAGAGCATCGGCGGCGTCTTCACGGTCGAGGCGGCGGAGGAAGTAGCGCAACAGGTCGTCCGACGATGCGCGCAACGCGGTCGTTAACCTCTTGCCGGAGGAACCGGACCTCACTGGCAGGCCCCCTCCGCGTTGATCGCCGCCCATTTTCCGTCAAGACCGTGAGCTTCGAGAGCGTCCTGCATGCGCGCCGTGACGGCCAAGTTGAAGCCGTTCTGATACAGATCGTCGTCAGCTGCCGGGTCGCCGGTCACTCCTCGGGCTTCGAGAGCCTTCGCGATATCGGTCTCGTCGAATCGCACATCCGCCAGAGCCTCCCGGATGACCTCGTCCACCTCATCGGTCGCGCCCCTCACGTTGCCGATGCGCATCTCGCAGGATGCACCGCTCGGAAGCTCGTAATACAAGATCGCAAGGGGGTCGTTCTGCGCCCAGCCACTCCACAGGCCGGTTGCGGCCATAGCCACACTGCCGCCCCCGAGGAGAGCGGCAGCGATCGCACCGATCGCGATGAGGCGAACTCGTGGCCAACTCGTCACGGTCTCGGACTGATCGATCATGCGCGCGACCGCGCGGCGTTCCGCGGGGCTGAGAGCTGTTACAGGGTCGCTCTGTCGCAGAAGGTCGTCGAACATGTCGGTGTGCATCGCAGCCTCCAAACGGTCGAGATGCTCTCACCCTGTACATTCCCGGTTGTCATCAGATCGTCCTCAGCAACATCGAACCAGACCGCCGCCCTACCGCCGAGGCCGGCGGCGACGTGACCGCGTCGCATGACGATACGCGCTCCGGAATGAGGGAGCGCGTATCGTATGCGGGTGCACTATAGGTTCACGTACCCGAGACTCACGCCGGGGTCGACAGAGCAAACAGTGTGTGCAGCGCACACCGCCCAAATTATGCGCTCGTCAGCTCTTCTCAGGTCCAACGGTCAGTGGCTACTTGCCGCGTTGCGTATCCGGCTCCAACGGCACAGTGGTATCGACGACCATCGAGACGATATCGCCGGGATGGGATACCGATCTCAGGTGGCTATACCGCGACCATAACCGGCGGCGTGTCCTCCTGCCTCGCGCGGGTTCCCGACCTCCGACCCCGTGTCGGGGTGCTCGGCGTAGCGTGAGCATATGCCAAACCTTCTCGCCGACACCCTGAGCCCGTACCTGCGCGCGCACGCCGACAACCCGGTCGACTGGCGTCCGTGGGGGCAGGAGGCGTTCGACGAGGCCGTGCGGCGCGACGTGCCGGTGCTCATCTCGATCGGCTACTCCACCTGCCACTGGTGCCATGTGATGGCGCGGGAGTCGTTCTCCGACCCGGAGACGGCGGCGATCGTCAACGCGGGGTTCGTGGCGATCAAGGTCGACCGCGAGGAGCACCCCGAGGTGGACGCGGCCTACCTGGCCGCGGCCTCGGCATTCACGCAGAACCTGGGCTGGCCCCTGACCGTGTTCGCCACCCCGGGCGGCCGCACCTTCCATGCGGGCACCTATTTCCCACCGGTCCCCCGCGGTGGGATGCCGTCGTTCCGGCAGGTGCTGGCGGCGGTGCAGGATGCCTGGGGGGAACGGCGTGCCCAGGTGGACGAGCAGGCGGATGCCGTGGCATCCGTGCTCGCCGGGGTCACCCCAGAACCCTCGCCGGTGCCCTCCGTCGAGCAGCTCGCGGAGGCGGCCGCGCAGGTGGCGGCACGGGAGGACCGGACCCATGGCGGGTTCGGGGGCGCGCCGAAGTTCCCGGTCGCGACGACGTTGCTGTCCCTGCAGGCGCTCGGCCTCCCGGAGGTCGTGGAGCGTGCACTGGCGGCGATGGCCGCGTCCGAGCTGCGCGACGAGGACGGCGGGTTCTTCCGGTACGCCACGCAGCGCGACTGGACGGTGCCGCACTACGAGCGGATGCTCACCGACAACGCGCAGCTGATGGACGTCGCGCTCGTCGCGGGGCGTGACGACATCGTGCGGGGCGTGGCGCGCTTCCTGCTCGGTGTGCTGCGGCAGGAGGGCGGTGGCTTCGGCGCGGCCCAGGACTCGGAGTCCTGGATCGACGGCGAGCGCAGCGAGGGCGGGTACTACCGGCGTGCGATCGCGGAGCGCGCCGGATTGGAGCGGCCCGCGGTGGACGGGAAGGTCGTCACCGGCTGGAACGGCCTGGCGATCGGCGCGCTCGCACGCGCCGGGGC
>JBASAE010000641.1:0-1698 GCA_049654285.1 Microbacterium sp. | reverse complement strand
CGCCTCGGGCATCCGTGACGCCCTCGACGACCGCAGCGGCGAGATGCGTCGGGTCACCCGACGAGAGCGCGCCACCCTCGCCGCCGGCCGCGCGAGCGAGCGCTCCGCCATCGCGGGGGACGGGCGCGGCGCGCTACTGTCCATCCGCGGGCTGAAAGTGGCCTACCGCAAGCCGACCGGACCCGACGTGGAGGTCGTCCACGGCGTCGACCTCGACGTGGCGCCGGGGCAGATCGTCGGCCTCGTCGGTGAGTCTGGGTCGGGCAAGAGCCAGACCGCGTTCTCCGCACTGGGCATCCTTCCCGAAGGCGGCTACGTCGCCGGCGGCAGCATCCTGATCCAGGGCGAGGAGGTCATCGACGTCGAGCCGTCCACCGCGGCCGCCCGCCGACGCGCGCTCGGATACGTGCCGCAGGAGCCGATGAGCAACCTCGACCCGTCCTTCACGATCGGCTCCCAGCTCAGCGAACCGCTGCGCGTGCGCAGCCGTCGCGGGCCGCGGCTGACCAAGGCGCAGGCGAAGGCGCGCGTGCTCGAACTGCTCGCCGCGGTCGAGATCGCCGATCCCGAGCGCGTGTACGCGTCGTACCCGCACGAGATCTCGGGCGGTATGGCACAGCGTGTGCTCATCGCGGGCGCCCTGTCGACCGACCCCGACCTCATCATCGCGGACGAGCCGACCACCGCCCTCGACGTCACGGTGCAGGCGGAGGTGCTCGGTATCCTGCGGCGACTGCGCGACGAGCGCGGGGTGGGAGTGCTCATCGTCACACACAACCTCGGAGTGATCGCCGACCTGTGCGACCGGGTGGCCGTCATGAACGACGGGCGCATCGTCGAGCGCGGCGAGACCGAGACGCTCCTCCTCTCACCGACCGAGGACTACACCCGGCGACTGGTGGCAGCCGTCCCCGATGCGGACGTCGTCCGAGAGCCCTGGCAGCCGCGCGCCGCGGCGAAGGAGATCGCATGAACCTCGAGTCCGAGCCCCTCCTGCGAGTGGACGATCTGTCCGTCTCGTTCCCCGGACGAGGCTTCCGCGCCCCGCGCAATCAGGTGCTGCGCGATGTCTCGCTGTCGATCCGCCCCGGCGAGACGCTCGGTCTGGTGGGCGAGTCCGGCTCTGGCAAGACCACGATCGGTCGCGCCGTGCTGGGTCTCGTGCCCGCCGATTCGGGAACGATCACTTTCGAGGGCGCCGAGATCCAGAACGCGTCACGCCGCGATCGCCGACGGCTCTCGCGCGACATGCAGGTCATCTTCCAAGACCCGTACACCTCCCTGAACCCGTCGATGACGGTCGGCGACACCCTCATGGAACCCCTGCTCGCGCAGGGGGAGGGGCGGCACCGCGCCAGCGCACGGATCGCTGACCTGCTCGATCGCGTGCGACTGCCCAGAGGTGCGGCGGGTCGACTCCCCCGCGAGTTCTCCGGCGGTCAGCGGCAGCGGATCGCGATCGCCCGCGCGCTCGCCCTAGCCCCGAAGTTGATCGTCTGCGACGAGCCTGTCTCCGCGCTCGACCTGACGACGCAGGAGACGGTGCTGGAGCTGCTCATCGAGATCCAGCAGGCGACCGATGTCGCGTATCTGTTCATCTCGCACGATCTGACCGTCGTGCGTCACATAAGCCACCGCGTCGCGGTGATCTACCGAGGCGAGATCATTGAGCAAGGCGATGCGGCGCAGGTGACCGAG
>JBASAE010000640.1:0-2525 GCA_049654285.1 Microbacterium sp. | reverse complement strand
GGTGCCGCCGCCGCGGGACGCGCCGTTCGATCTGAACCGGATGTCGCCCGCAGCACTGCTCGGTCTGTGGCACGACACGGACGGGCTTAACGTGTATCGCCCCTATCTGGCCTCCGCGAAGGCACCGCAGGGACTCGTCGACATCTCCTCTCCGGCGCCCGACGAGCACTCCGCGGTGAACTGGCTGAACATCTTCTACGCCGCGGAGTGGGCGGTCTTCGCCGGCTTCGCGTTCTACCTCTGGTACCGGCTGGCGAAGGACGCCTGGGAGCGTGAGCTGGAGGAGTTCGAGGACGCCGGGACGGATGCCGGCGGGCAGGACGGACCGGCAGCGGCGGATCCGTCGCGGCAGTGACGATCGGGTGACCGTTCGAGAAACGCCCTTGAGGAATGTCCGCACCCGGTCCTATGGTCGAGGACATGCGCGGATGCCCGCGCCGGCGGTGCCTCACGAGGGCGCCCGTCCCTCTCATGTCGAAGGAGACCACCGATGATGTCCGCCTCCGATGACGCCGCCCGGCGCTCGTCCCCGTACCGCAGGCGCTTCGCCGCTCTCACCCTGGCCACGACGGCCGCCCTGGCCGCAGGCGTCCTGGGGTCGGCCCCCGCGATCGCCGCCGATGCGCCCGTCGAGATCGACGTCGTCACGATCAACGACTTCCACGGCCGCATCGAGGTCGACGGGCAGTCGGCGGGCGCCGCCGTGTTGGCCGGCGCCGTGCAGCAGCAGCGCGCCGCGAACCCGAACACGATCTTCGCCGCCGCCGGAGACCTGATCGGGGCGTCCACCTTCACCTCGTTCATCCTCAGCGACGAGCCCACCATCCACGCCCTGAACGCGGCCGGGCTCGACGTGAGCGCCACCGGCAACCACGAGTTCGACCAGGGCTACAGCGACCTGCGCGATCGCGTCATGCCGCTCGCGCAGTGGCAGTACATCAACGCGAACGTGTTCCTCGGCACCGGTGCCGACGCCCCGACGGCCGTCGCGCCGAGCTGGGTGAAGGAGGTCGACGGCGTGCGGGTCGGCTTCGTCGGCGCGGTCACGGAGGAGCTCGACTCGCTGGTGTCACCGGCGGGGATCGCCGGGCTCGACGTCCGCGACATCGCGACCTCGGTGAACAAGGCCGCCGACGCCCTGCGCGACGGCGACCCGTCCAACGGTGAGGCCGATGTGGTCATCCTGCTCGTGCACGAGGGCGCCGCGACCACCGAGGTCTCGAGCATCACCCCCGATTCGCCGCTCGGGAAGATCGTCTACGGCGTCGACGAGAACGTCGACGCGATCGTCTCGGCGCACACCCACCTGGCCTACAACCACGTGATCGACGGGCGCCCGGTGGTGTCCGCGGGCCAGTACGGCCAGTACTTCGGGCTGATGAGCCTGAAGGTCGACCCGGGCACCAAGGAGCTGCTCTCGATCAGCAACGAGCTCAAGCCCCTCACCCACCAGGTGCCCGATCCGAAGGATCCCACCAAGAAGGTGTGGGAGCCCCTGTACCCGGCCGTGCCCGAGGTCGCGCAGATCGTCAGCGACGCCAAGGTCGAGGCCGATGTGATCGGCGCCGAGAAGGTCGGCGATGTCACCGCGGACTTCAACCGTGCGCGTCAGAGCGACGGGAAGACCGAGAACCGGGGTGGAGAGTCGACGCTCGGCAACTTCGTCGCCGACGTGCAGAAATGGTCCACCGGCGCCGACATCGCGCTCATGAACCCCGGCGGCCTGCGGACCGACATCTCCTACGCCTCGGCGAACGAGGGCGACCCGGACGGCACCGTCAGCTACCGCGAGGCCGCCACCGTGCAGCCGTTCGCCAACACCCTGATGACGACAGAGCTCACCGGTGCGCAGCTGAAGAGCGTGCTGGAGGAGCAGTGGCAACCCGCCGACGCGAGCCGCCCGTTCCTCAAGCTCGGTGTCTCGGACGGGTTCTCGTACACCTACGACCCGACCGCCGCGGCCGGCGCGCACATCACCTCGATGACGCTGAACGGCGCCGCCGTCGATCCCGCTGCGACCTATCTGGTGGGCGTGAACTCGTTCCTCGCCGCCGGCGGCGACAACTTCTTCACGCTGGCTGCGGGCGCGAACACGAAGGACACCGGAAAGGTCGATCTGCAGTCCATGGTCGACTGGTTCTCGGAGCACGGCACGGCATCGCCCGACCTGGTGCAGCGCGCCGTCGGCGTCGTCCCGGTGGCGTCCGGCGCCCAGGCAGGCGAGCAGGTGTCGGTGCAGCTGTCCTCGCTGGCGTTCAGCGCCGGTGAGCCGGTCCCGGGCGAGGCGACCTTGTCGCTGGGCGACCGGGTGCTCGCCACCGCCGCTGTCGACACGACGGTCGTGAGCGCGACCGACGAGGGCGGCCGCGCCACGCTGACGTTCACCGTCCCCGCCGGGGTGTACGGCGGGCAGACGCTCACCGCCCGTGCGGGGGACACCGTGGTGCAGATCCCGGTGACGTTCGCACCGTTCGCCGGCACGGTGGCGGCCGGCGACGGCACCCCCGGTGCGACGCAGGTCGGCG
>JBASAE010000639.1:0-7591 GCA_049654285.1 Microbacterium sp. | reverse complement strand
CCCTGCACCAGTGCGGCGGGCAGACGGTCGGCGCGGATGCCGTCGTAGTACGACAGCGACGACGAGAACGCCGGGGCGGGGATGCCCGCGGTGGCGGCCGCGATCACGACACGGCGCCACGCGGCCTGGCCGCGGGTGAGCGCCTCGGCGAAGTACGGCGCGGTCATCAACACCGGCAGATCGGGGTTCTCCGCGTAGGCGTCGGCGATGCGGTTCAGGAACTGCGCGCGGATGATGCATCCGCCGCGCCAGATCTTGGACACCGCGCCCAGGTCGATCTTCCAGTCGTACTCGGCCGCGCCCGCGCGGATCTCGTCGAAGCCCTGCGAGTACGCCACGATCTTCGACGCGTACAGGGCCAGCCGCACGTCCTCGATGAAGGCGGTCTCGTCGGCGACGACGAACGCCTCGGCCGGGCCGGGCAGGATGCGGGCGACCGCGCGCTGCTCGGGATGGCTGGACAGCGAGCGCGCGAAGGTGGCCTCGGCGATGCCGGAGACCGGGGTGCCCAGCGAGAGCGCGGTCTGCACGGTCCACGCCCCGGTGCCCTTGGCGCCGGCCTGGTCGAGGATCACATCGACCAGCGGCTCGCCGGTCTCGGCGTCCACCTGACGCAGCACCTCGGCGGTGATCTCGATGAGGTAGGACTCCAGCTCTCCCCGGTTCCACTCGGCGAAGATCTCGGCGATCTCGGCGGGCGACTTGCCGGTGCCGCGGCGGATGAGGTCATAGGCCTCGGCGATCAGCTGCATGTCGGCGTACTCGATGCCGTTGTGCACCATCTTGACGAAGTGGCCGGCGCCGTCGTGGCCGATATGCGTGACGCAGGGCTCACCCTCGGCGACCGCGGCGATGGACTTCAGGATCGGGCCCAGCGTGACCCACGACTCATCCGAGCCGCCGGGCATGATCGACGGCCCGAGCAGTGCGCCTTCCTCTCCGCCCGAGATGCCGGCGCCGACGAAGTTGATGCCCGTCTCGCGCACCGCCTTCTCGCGACGGATCGTGTCGGGGAAGTAGGCGTTTCCGCCGTCGACGATGATGTCGCCGGGCTCGAAGACGCGCACCAGCTCGTCGATCACGGCGTCGGTCGGGCCGCCGGCCTTGACCATGATGATCGCTGTGCGCGGCTTCTGCAGGCTCGCCGCGAACTCCTCGTACGAGAAGGCGGGGATGAACCCGGCCTCGGGGTGCGTCGCGACCAGCTCATCGGTCTTCGTGCGGGAGCGGTTCAGCACCGCCACCGTGTTGCCCTCGCGGCTGGCGAGGTTGCGGGCCAGGTTCGACCCCATGACGGCGAGTCCGACGACTCCGATGTTTGCAGCAGCTTCGGGCACAGAGAACTCCTAGGTGGCGGATGTGGTGATCCCAGCGTATCGCCGGGCGGGAGCCGCCGAGTGCCGTGTGTCGGCTCAGTCCTTGCGGTAGCCGGAGCGCCCCATCGAGAACAGGGCGCCGAAGGTCAGCACCACGCCGCAGACCGCCATCAGGGCGAGGAACCAGGCGATGCCGTGGGAGATGAGGGCGGCGTCCATGTGCGGGGCTCCGTTCTGCTGCGTGCAGCTGGGTGGGGTGACCGGTGTTCTCAGCGTATCGGGTCTTCGGGTACGATGGAGGGGTTCCTCGGCGAGGGACGCTCGTGCGTGCGCGGCGTCCGTGATCGACGCGGCGGTGTGAGCCCGGTGGGTCTCGCTTCTCCGTGTCCGCGCCAGAGAAGCCACCAGAAGACCACCACACGGCCCCGCCGTGTGCCTTGAAGGAGAACCTCATGTCTGAAGACAACACGGTCCACGCCGAGCTCCGCACGAGCTTCGGCAAGGGCTTCGCCCGTCGCCTGCGCGCCGAGGGCAAGATCCCCGCGGTCATCTACGGCCACGGCACCGACCCGGTGCACGTCGCGCTGCCCGGGCACCAGGTCATGCTGATCGTGCGTCGCGCCAACGCGCTGCTCGACCTCGACATCGCCGGCAAGGGCCAGCTCGCGCTGGTCAAGGACATCCAGCGCGACCCGGTGCGCCAGATCATCGAGCACATCGACCTGCTGGTCGTCAAGAAGGGCGAGAAGGTCCACGTCGAGGTGCCGCTGGTCGTCACCGGCGAGTCCTTCTCGGGCACCATCGTGACCGTCGACGTCGCCACCATCAAGCTCGAGGTCGAGGCCATGCACATCCCCGAGCACGTCGAGGTCAGCGTCGAGGGCCTGCACGAGGGCTCGCACATCACCGCGGCCGACGTCACGCTGCCTCAGGGCGCGACGCTGCTCGACGACCCCGAGCTGCTGCTCGTCGCCGTGTCGCTGCCGGCGGCCGAGGCTCCGGAGGCGACCGAGGAGGCCCCCGCGGAGGCTCCTGCGGAGGCTCCCGCCGCGGAGTGATCCGACACACCATCCTGAACGAAGGGGGCGCGAGCACGGTTCGCGCCCCCTTCGTCATACTCCGCCCGTTCGAGAGAGGATGAGGGCATGGCGACCACCTGGCTGGCGATCGGTCTCGGCAACCCCGGACCGCGTTACGAGGCCACGAGACACAACATCGGGCAGATGGTGGTCGACGAGCTGGCATCCCGCCGCGGCGAGCGGTTCCGCGAGCACAAGGCAGGTGCTCGCGTGGTCGAGACCTGGCTGCGCCCCGGCGGCGACAAGCTGGTGCTGGCCAAGCTCAACAGCTTCATGAACGTCTCGGGTGCGCCGGCCGCCGCCCTGGCGCGGTTCTATTCGATCGACCCCGCCCAGCTCGTGGTGGTGCACGACGAGCTGGACATACCCTTCGACAGTATCCGCCTCAAGACGGGGGGAGGGCACGGCGGGCACAACGGCGTGCGCGACATCGCACGTGCGCTGGGCACCCCGGAGTTCCCCCGGGTGCGAGCGGGTATCGGACGTCCGCCGGGGAGGCAGGACCCGGCCGACTGGGTGCTGTCGCCGTTCAGCCAGGCCGAGCGCGAGACCCTGCCGATCTTCGTCTCCGACGCGGCGGATGCCGTCGAGCTGCTGATCTCCGACGGGCTCATCGCCGCACAGCAGAAGCACCACGCGCCGCGTTGAGCGGGGTCGTGGTGCCTCTGGGTGTCGCGGGGCGTGTCGGGTCGGCGGTCAGCCCATCACCATGGCGGCGCCGACGCCGATGCCGATGCTCACGGCGAAGAAGAACACGACCGGCGCGATGGCTGCGAGGACGATCGCCGCGATGCCCTGGCCGCGGCCGCTGCGCTTCACGATCGCGATGATCCCCGTGACGATCGCGGCGATGCCGGCGATCGTTCCGAGCCAGAACGCCAGCTCGGCCCAGAGCACCTGCGTGCGTGCTCCGGCCAGCGCGGACAGGTCGGTGGCGCCGCCGTTCTCGGCCTGGTCGATGAACCCCGGGGCGTGCTGACCGATCTGCACGCCGAAGACGATCGAGAGGATCGGGGCGACGACGAACGCGACCAGGCTCAGCACGAGAGCGATCACGCCGATCTTCGACGACCTCGGTGCGGGGGCGGGAGCGTAGGCGCCGGCGGGGGCGGCATAGCCGCCGATCGGCGCCCCGTAGGCCCCGGGCGGAGGCGCATACGGCGACGGCACGGACTGACCGGGGTACCCGGCTTGCGCCGGCCCACCGAACTGATCGGGCTGCGGCACCGGCGGGTACGCCGGATACTGAGCCTGTTCGGGCTGTGGCGGCACGGGGTTCGTCGGCGGGGCCGGGGGCATGGCACCGTACGGCTGCTGATTCGGATCATCGGTCACGCCCCCATCCTAATGACGGTGTCCCGGACGGAGGGGAGACGTGACCGCGAATGCATCGGGCGGCTCAGACCCGGCGCAGCAGCCCCACCTTGTCGTAGACGTCAGACAGCGTGCGGTCGGCCACCTCGTCGGCGCGGGCCGCGTTCGCGGCGAGGATGCGGTCCAGCTCGGCGGGGTCGGCGAGCAGTTCGAGCACGCGCTCGCGCACGGGGCCGAACTCGTTCACGACGACCTCGGCGAGGCCCTTCTTGAAGTCGCCGTAGCCGCGCCCGGCGTACTCGTCCTCGATCGCGCCGATCTGGCGGCCGGTGAGCGCGGCGTAGATCGTCAGCAGGTTCGAGACTCCGGGCTTGCCCTCGCGGTCGTAGCGCACCGAGCCTTCGTTGTCGGTGACCGCCCGCATGATCTTCTTCGCCGATTTCGAGGGCTCGTCCAGCAGCCACAGCACGCCCGCGTCGCTCTCCGCGGACTTCGACATCTTCGAGGTCGGGTTCTGCAGGTCGTAGATGCGTGCGGTGTCCTTCTGGATCACGGCCTTCGGCACCGTGAAGGCCTGGCCGTACCGGCTGTTGAACCGCTCGGCCAGGTCGCGCGTGAGCTCGACGTGCTGGCGCTGGTCGTCGCCGACCGGCACCAGCTCGCTCTGGTAGAGCAGGATGTCGGCCGCCATCAGCACGGGGTACGTGAACAGGCCCACCGAGGCGGAGTCGGCGCCGTACCTCGCCGACTTGTCCTTGAACTGCGTCATGCGGCCGGCCTCGCCGAACCCGGTGATCGTGCCGAGGACCCAGGCGAGCTCGGCGTGTGCGCGGACATGCGACTGCACGTAGAGCGTCGACTTCGAGGGCTCGATGCCGGCGGCGATGTACTGGGCCGCGGTGCGCCGGGTCTTCTCGCGGAGCTCGTGAGGAGCCTGCGGAACCGTGATCGCGTGCAGGTCGACGACGGAGAAGAACGCGTCGTACGAGGTCTGCATCTCCCGCCACTGCAGCAGCGCCCCGATGTAGTTGCCGGCCTGGAGGGAGTCGGCGGAGGGCTGCATTCCGGAGTAAAGGCGAGGTTTCGTCACGGTATCAATCCTATGGGGCGCGTTCCGACCGAACCGCTCGCGTGCCGAGCACGGCGGGTGGACGAGGCGAGCACGAGCGCGTCACGCGACAGCCGCAGCACGGCGTCGCGGATCTGCATGGTCACCTCGGTGAGCGCATCGAGTCGGGTGTCGACCTGCTCGAACCGGGCGTCGACCTGGTCGAATCGGGTGTCGACCCGGTCGAACCGGGTATCGACCTGCTCGAACCGAGCGTCCATCTGGTCGAACCGCTTGTCGGTGTCGGTCGCCTTGACCGTCAGGAACCCGACGTGCTCTTCGATCTTCTCGACGTGCGTGCGTATCCCCGTGAGCTCGTCGGCGAGCTTCTGATAACAGGGGAGAGGATCCTAAAAATCGCCGCTGTGGAGAATGAGTCGGGTCAATACACGTAGTCGACCACGACCGGAGCATGATCGCTCCAGCGCTCGGCGTAGGTCGAGGCGCGGGCCACGTGATAGCCGGTCGCCCGTGCCGCCAGCGGGGGTGTGGCCAGGTGATAGTCGATGCGCCACCCGGCGTCGTTGTCGAACGCCTGCCCACGCATCGTCCACCAGGTGTAGGGGCCGTCGACCTCGCCGTGGGTCGCCCGGCCGACGTCGACCCAGCCGAGTCCCACGCCACCGCCCTCGGGCGCGTAGGGACGCGTGTCGCTGAGCTGTCCGATCATGCCGCGGCCGACACCCTCCTGGCCGGCCACCGGCTCGCCCAGAACCCCGAGGAAGCGGTCGAAATAGGCGCGCTCGCGTGCCAGGAAGCCCGACTTCTTGACGTTGCCCTTCCAGTTCAGGATGTCCAGCGGCCGGTGCCCCACGTTGAGGTCCCCCGTGACGAGCGCGAGCGCGTCGTCGGCGCCGAGCTGCGCCATGCGCTCCTCCATCGCATCGAGGAACTTCCACTTCTCATCCTGCCGGGGCGTGCCGTCCTCGCCGGAGTGCACATAGGCGCTCACCACCGTGAGGGGCTGATCGCCGAGCAGGAAGTCGGCCTCGAGCCACCGTCCAGCCGAGTCGAAGTCGTCGGGCCCGAGCGCGGTGCGCGAGGCGATCGCCGGCGTGCGACTGACCACGGCGACCCCGGCACGGCCCTTCGCCGAGGCGACGTCGTGCAGGATCGACCACCCGGGGAACGCGGCCTCGACGTGCTCGTCCTGGCCGCGCACCTCCTGCAGCGTGACGATGTCGACACCGGCGTCATCGAGCCAGGCGTGCATCCCGTTGCGCACAGCGGCGCGGATGCCGTTGACGTTGACCGTGGCGATTCTCAGATGAGGCATGCCGTCAGCCTAGCGACGGGGGCGGACATCGCTCATCGGCGGGAGCCGGCGGTCGGAGGCCGTTCCTTCGCGACGGCCGGATCGACGCCCTCCAGACGGGACAGCGCGTCCAGGGCGCCCTGCACCTCGCGCTGCATCCGCCCGGCCCGCCACCACGGCGCGTCGTGCCGGGCCTGGACCGCGAGACGCAACTGCTCGCGCGCGGCATCCAGAGCCGCGCGGTGTTCACGCTCCTCGCGTTCCTCGTCGCTGAGCGGGATGAGCTGCGCGCCGTCGTCCTGTGCGGCCACGGCGACCCAGGACGACGCGACCAGCAGGATGATGCCCACCAGCCGGAACCACAGCAGCAGACCGATGAACACCGCGAACGTGGCCAGCAACGGATTCGACGGCGTGAAGCCCAGCAGATAGCCCACGCCGAACTGCAGGATCGTCAGCGCGCCGCCGCCGAGTGTCGCGCCGGGCAGGATCATCCGTGGTGGCAGGGAGATGCCGATCAGGAAGCGCAGCAGACCTCCGAGTGCGGCGGAGAACACCAGGAAGCCGATCGCGATCGAGGCGAGCTTCACACCGAGTGAGAA
Organism: Microbacterium sp.; assembly: GCA_049654285.1. GTDB lineage: Bacteria > Actinomycetota > Actinomycetes > Actinomycetales > Microbacteriaceae > Microbacterium. The sequence goes on along the minus strand of JBASAE010000639.1, from coordinate 917 downwards.
CCAGCCGGACTCCGTGCTCCAGCCGAACACGTGGAACACCACGTCGAGCAGCTGGCTGCCGAGGAAGGCGAGCGCCGAACCGAGCACGAGGAGCAGGGCGAAGACCAGTGCCGCCACGAAATCGCGGGCCTTGAGGATGACGTAGTTGCGGAGGTCGGGCGGGAGGCCGAAGATGTCCCGCACCGCACGGCGGGCGAAGGTGATGAAACCGGTCGCCGTCCACATCGCCGCCCCCAGGGCGACCGCACCCGTGATCCAGAGGACTCCGGTGTTGGGCGAGGCGAGCGCAGCCACCTGTGCCGTGCTGAACAGTCCACCGTCGGTGTCCGGGTCCTCGGTGATCAGGCCCGGCACATAGCCGTTGATGAGGTTGGTGAGCGGTTCGACCATGCTGTCGCCCAGCCACAGCCCGACCCCCACGAAGGCCACATAGATCAGCGCGAACATGCTGAACAGCGACTGGTAGCTCAGGCTCGCCGCCAACAGGAACCCGTTGTTCTGCAGGAAGTGCCGCCACACCCGCACCGGGAACCAGGCGAGCGTCTGCTGGGTGATCTCCTTGGCGCGGTCGAGCCTCGCCTCCCAGACCGGAGCGTCGCCAGACGTCTCGGTGTCGGGGGAGGCCTTTGCGGCCGACGGATCGGTCACGGAACAAGCGTACCGAGAACTCAGCGCCTCGACCCGGTCAGGGCTTTCCGCGCAGCACCGCCTGCTTGACCTCGGCGATGGCCTTGGTCACCTCGATGCCACGCGGGCACGCCTCGGTGCAGTTGAAGGTCGTGCGGCAGCGCCACACGCCCTCCTTGTCGTTGAGGATGTCGAGGCGCACCTGGGCGTTGTCGTCGCGCGAGTCGAAGATGAACCGGTGCGCGTTGACGATCGCCGCGGGACCGAAGTACTGCCCGTCGGTCCAGAAC
>JBASAE010000638.1:0-2431 GCA_049654285.1 Microbacterium sp. | reverse complement strand
CTCTTCCCGCCGAACCTTCTGGAGCTACTGTGCACCACGCCGGACTCATCCCCTGGCTCGACCCTGAGGTGATCATCACCGCGGCCGGCCCGTGGGCGCTGTTCGTCGTCTGCGCGATCATCTTCTCCGAGACGGGCCTGCTGATCGGCTTCCTGCTGCCCGGCGACACGCTGCTGGTCATCGCGGGGCTGCTCACCCATACCAACGACGTCTTCGGCGTGAACATCTGGATCGTCGCCCTGCTCATCGCCGTCTCGGCGTTCATCGGCGGCGAGGTGGGCTATCTGATCGGCCACAAGGGCGGTCCCGCGGTCTTCGAGCGCAAGGAGTCGGGCGTGTTCAGCATGCGCAACGTGGAGCGCACCAACGCGTTCTTCGAGCGCTTCGGCGGCCTGACGGTGGTGCTCGCCCGGTTCGTCCCCGTGGTGCGCACCTTCACACCGGTCGCCGCCGGGGTGGGGCACATGCCGTGGAAGCGCTACTCGCTGTACAACCTCATCGGCGCCGTGCTGTGGGGCTTCGGGCTGACGCTGCTCGGATACCTGATCGCGTACATCCCGTGGGTGGCGCAGCTGGTGACGCAGTACATCGACCTGATCCTGCTCGCCGCCGTCGCCCTGCCCGCGCTGGTGACCGTCTGGCATTACTTCACCGAGCGCCGCAAGGCCCGGAAGGAGGCCGAGGCCGCTCGCGCCGCCGGCCCGGCGGCCACGCAGGCGATCACGGTCGACGCCGAGCTGCTGAACCGCACGACCGGCGACCGCACGATCTGATCCGCACGTCGGCGCCGGGAGCCCCGGCTACCCGGCGTCCTTGGCTCGCGCGGCCTTGGAGCGCTCGACGCTCGCGCGCAGCGCCTCCATCAGATCGATGACCTCGCCTCCGCCGCCCGACGCCGCGACGTCGCCGAACGTCTCGGCGGCGTCGAAGCCCTCGCCCGCCTCGATCTTCGCGTCGATCAGCGTGCGCAGCTCGCGCTGATACTCGTCGACGAACGACTCCGGATCGAAGTCTCCGGAGAAGCTCTCCACCAGCGACGCCGACAGCTCCAGCTCCTTGTCGCTGATCCTCACCGGCTCCTCCAGCGAGGAGAACGCCGCCTCGCGCACCTCATCCGCCCACAGCAGGGTCTGCAGCACGAGCACGTCACCGCGCACGCGCAGAGCGGCGAGCCGGGTCTTCTGCCGCAGCGTGAAGCGCACGATCGCGGTGCGCGAGGTGCTCTCCAGGGTCTTCCGCAGCAGCACGTAGGCCTTCGGGGAGGCCGAGTCCGGCTCCAGGTAGTACGCCTTGTCAAGCGTGAGCAGGTCGATCTGCTCGCTCGGCACGAACTCGACGACGTCGATCTCTCGACTGCGCTCGGCGGGCAGGGCCGCGAGGTCGTCCTTGGTGAGCACGACCGTCTGCCCGTCGTCGGAGTAGGCACGATCGATGTCGGCATAGGGCACGGTCTCCCCGCACACCTCGCAGGTGCGCTGGTAGCGGATGCGTCCGCCGTCGGCGCCGTGCACCTGATGCAGGGGCACGTCGTGGTCCTCGGTGGCGGAATACACCTTCACCGGCACGTTCACCAGCCCGAAGGTCAGCGCGCCCTTCCAGATCGTCCTCATCCCACCAGTACACACCAGTGCATGCCGGCGCGGCTAGCCTGGGCGCATGGCATCCGGCGGGCAGATCGTGCAGATCGACGGTCGCCGTCTGCGCGTCACGAACCTCGACAAGGTCGTCTACCCCGAGACCGGCACCACGAAGGGCGAGGTGATCGACTATGTGACACGGGTCGCAGACGTCATGCTGCCCGCGCTGCGCGGCCGGCCGGTCACCCGCAAGCGCTGGGTGGAGGGCGTCGGCACGACGGATGCCCCCGCAGAGGCGTTCTTCACGAAGCAGCTGGAGCGCGGAGCGCCGAGCTGGATCGAGCGGATGCCGATCGAGCACTCGGATGCGGTGAAGGAGTATCCGCTCGCGTCCGATGTGGCGACCCTGGTGTGGATGGCGCAGATCGCCGCGCTCGAACTGCACGTGCCGCAGTGGCGGTTCACACCGTCCGGCGGGCGTGGAGGCCCCGACCGGCTGGTGCTCGATCTCGACCCCGGCCCCGGCGCGGGCTTGGCGGAGTGCGCCGAGGTCGCGCGCCTCGCCCGCGGCATCCTCGCCGGCATGGGACTCGAGCCCGTCCCGGTGACGAGCGGCAGCAAGGGCCTGCATCTGTACGCGGCGCTGCCCACAGGCGCCGACGGCACGGGCACCCAGACCAGCGAGCAGGCCTCCGCGGTCGCCAGGGAGCTCGCCCGCGCGATCGAGGCCGATCATCCCGACCTGGCGACCAGCACGATGGCCAAGGTGCAGCGGCCGGGCAAGGTGTTCATCGACTGGAGTCAGAACAACGCGTCGAAGACCACGATCGCGCCGTACTCGCTGCGCGGGCGCG
>JBASAE010000637.1:0-3028 GCA_049654285.1 Microbacterium sp. | reverse complement strand
GCTTCAGGGTCCGCGGGTCGCGGCCGATCGCCTCGCAGGCCGTGTGCACGCCGGTGATCTTCTCGGCGACGACCTCGTTCGGCTGGAACCCGATGTTGAACTCGGTCGCGAACCGTGCGGCGATCGCCGGGGTGCGACGTGGTCCGCCGCCGCCGACGATCACCGGCACCCGGGACTGCACCGGCTTCGGCAGCGCGGGCGACTCCTCCAGCGTGTAGTGCTCACCGGTGAACGAGAAGGTCTCGCCGACCGGGGTCCGCCACAGCCCGGTGATGACGGCCAGCTGCTCTTCGAGCATCCCGAACCGCCGCGCGGGGAACGGGATGCCGTACGCCCGGTGCTCCCGCTCGAACCAGCCGGTGCCGAGGCCGAACTCCACCCGTCCGCCGGACATCGCGTCGACCTGCGCCACCTGGATCGCGAGGATCGCGGGCACGCGGTGCGTCGCCGAGGAGACCAGGGTGCCGAGCCGGATGGCCGTGGTCTCCCGGGCGAGGCCCGCGAGCGTCGTCCAGGCGTCGGTCGGTCCGGGCAGGGGAGACCCGTCGCCCATGCGCAGGTAATGGTCCGAACGGAAGAACGCGTCGAACCCGTGCCGCTCCGCCGCGAGGGCGCAGGCGAGCTGGTCGTCGTAGCCGAAGCCCTGCTGGGGCTCGGTGAAGATCGTGAACTCCATGCCTCCACGCTAGGGCCGTGAGCGCCGGGCGTCGGGCTGCCCGGTACTCACGGGAGGAGTGTGGCGGCCTTCGTGGCTTGGTGCACTCAGGTGCATCCGCTAAGCTGTCCAGGTTGTCTGGGCGCTGTGGTGCCCGGGCACGTGCAACACACCCTCCTGCTTCCGGGAAAGTCCCGGGAGCCGTTCTAGTCCGAAGGAGGTGGGTAAGTGACGCACCAGTACGAGCTCATGGTCATTCTGACCCCTGAGCTGGACGAGCGCCAGGTCGCCCCCAACCTCGACAAGTTCCTGAAGGTCATCACGAACGATGGTGGCTCGATCGACAACGTCGACATCTGGGGCAAGCGCCGGTTCGCCTACGAGATCAACAAGAAGAACGAGGGCATCTACGCCGTCGTCAACTTCACCGCGACGAGCGAGGCCACGCAGGAGCTCGACCGCCAGCTGAAGCTGAGCGAGCTCGTGTTCCGCACCAAGGTGCTGCGCGCCGAAGAGGCTCAGGCCATGGTCGCCGCCGAGGCGAAGCGCGCCGAGGCCAAGGCCGCACGCAAGCCCCGGGCAGCGAAGGCGTAAGCATCATGGCCGGCGAAACCGTCATCACCGTGGTGGGCAACCTCACGGCCGACCCCGAGCTGCGGTACACGCAGAACGGGCTGCCGGTGGCGAACTTCACCATCGCATCGACCCCGCGCACCTTCGACCGTCAGTCGAACGAGTGGAAGGACGGCGAAGCGCTGTTCCTCCGCGCCTCGGTGTGGCGCGACTTCGCCGAGCACGTGGCGGGTTCGCTCACCAAGGGCATGCGCGTGATCGCTCAGGGCCGTCTGAAGCAGCGCTCCTACCAGGACCGCGACGGCAACAACCGCGTCTCGATCGAGCTGGAGGTCGACGAGATCGGCCCGTCGCTGCGCTATGCGACCGCTCAGGTCACCCGCGCGCAGTCCTCGGGCGGCGGCGGTGGCTTCTCCGGCGGTGGGCAGCGCCCGCAGCAGCAGGTCTCGGAGGAGCCGTGGTCCACGCCCGGCTCGTCCAGCGCCGACGCCTGGAGCACTCCGGGCAGCTTCGGCGACGACACCCCGTTCTAAGAACTCCGGATGCCCGGCATCCGAACATCTCAATCTCTAAGGAAGACTCATGGCTGGAAAGTCGAGCGGCGACCGCCGCAAGCCGCGGAAGGGCGCGAAGAACGCCGCTCCCGCGAAGTCCATCCGCGTGGGCGTCATCGATTACAAGGATGTCGCCACGCTCCGCAAGTTCATCTCGGAGCGCGGGAAGATCCGCGCCCGTCGTATCACCGGGGTCTCGGTGCAGGAGCAGCGTCTGATCGCCAAGGCGATCAAGAACGCGCGCGAGATGGCGCTCCTGCCCTACGCCGGCGCTGGCCGCTGAGGGGTACCGACATGGCAAAGCTGATTCTCACGAACGAGGTCGCCGGGCTCGGTAGCGCCGGCGACGTCATCGAGGTCAAGAACGGGTACGCCCGCAACTACCTCATCCCGCAGGGCTACGCCGTGGCGTGGACCCGGGGCGGCGCCAAGCAGGTCGAGCAGATCCAGGCGGCCCGCAAGGCCCGCGCGATCCACGACCTCGACGACGCGAACGCCCTCAAGGCGAAGCTCGAGGGCGGCAAGGTGCGCCTGGCCGTCAAGGCCGGGGCCGAGGGCCGCCTGTTCGGCTCGGTGAAGCCGGCCGACGTGGCCGATGCGGTCGCCGCCGCCGACCTGGGCCAGGTCGACAAGCGCAAGGTGCACATCACCGCGCCGATCAAGCAGGTCGGCGAGCACGAGGCCACCGTTCGTCTGCACGACGACGTGACCGCCGTGATCACCCTGCAGGTGGTCGCCGCGAAGTAGTTCGCGCGCTGATCGGATGCCCCGGAGCCGAGAGGCCTCGGGGCATCCGTCGTTCCGCGCGCTTTCCGCGCGCTTTCCGCGATCGAGGTGTCACGGACGCAGGTATCCGGGCACCTGTTTCCGGCGTTTGTGACCCGTCGACACGGCGATCCGGGCATCCTGGATCCAGAATGCAAACCCGATCCACTAGAGTTTCGGTATGGGAGCATCAGACGCCGCGGCGGCTCAGGAGCGCACCGAAGCGCTGCAGAAGATCGCCCAGCGACACGGGGCCGGCTACCGCTCGGTGGGCGCGATGGCCTACGACATCATCCGGGAAGGCATCCTCGACGGCACGCTGCCGCCGGGGATGAAGCTGCGGCAGGAGACGCTGGCCGAGTCCATCGGCATCTCCCGGCTGCCGATCCGCTCGGCGCTCATCCAGCTCGAATCGGACGGGCTCGTCGAGTTCCACGCCCGCCGTGGCGCGATGGTCCGGGGACTGTCGGTGCAGGAGGCC
>JBASAE010000636.1:0-6574 GCA_049654285.1 Microbacterium sp. | reverse complement strand
CTCCGAAGGGGAGCGCGCCGCCCCGGCATCCGAGCCGCCGGTCCTCTCCGCACCCGCACCCGCACGCGAACCCGTCGTCGACCCTCTCGCCGGGGTCAAGGAGAAGGCCGCGCAGGAGCTGTTCGGCCGCATCGGCACGCGGCTCAACGACTCCTCCCTCACGGAGGAGCAGCTGCATGACCTGGCCCGCAAGGAGCTCGCCGAGATCGTCGCGGGCGAGCATCTCGCCCTGTCGATCGCCGAGCGCAACCGGCTGATCGACGACATCGGCGCCGACGTGCTCGGCTACGGGCCGCTCGAACCGCTGCTCGAGGACGAGGACGTCACCGAGATCATGGTCAACCGCTTCGACCGGATCTACGTCGAGGTCCGCGGCCGCATCATCCCGGTCGCCACCCGGTTCACCGGCGAGCCGCAGCTGCGCCGTGTGATCGAGCGCATCGTCGCCCGCGTCGGGCGCCGCATCGACGAGGCATCCCCCATGGTCGACGCACGCCTCGACGACGGCTCGCGCGTGAACGCCGTGATCCCGCCGCTCGCGGTCGACGGGTCCTCGCTCACGATCCGCAAGTTCGCGGCGACGCCCTACACCGTGAGCGACCTGATCGGCTTCGGTTCGCTGACCCCCGAGGTCGCCGCCGTGCTCGACGCCGCGGTCAAGGCCAAGCTCAACGTCATCGTCTCCGGCGGAACCGGCACCGGAAAGACGACGCTGCTCAACGTGCTCTCCGGGTTCATCCCCGGGGACGAGCGCATCGTCACGATCGAGGACGCGGTCGAGCTGCAGCTGCAGCAGGAACACGTGGTGCGCCTGGAGTCGCGGCCGCCGAACATCGAGGGCCGCGGTGAGATCACGATCCGCGACCTGGTGCGCAACTCGCTGCGCATGCGGCCGGACCGCATCGTCGTCGGCGAGGTGCGCGGGGCTGAGTCGCTGGACATGCTGCAGGCCATGAACACCGGCCACGAGGGGTCGATCTCGACCATCCACGCGAACTCCCCGCGCGACGCGGTGAGCCGCCTGGAGACGCTGGTGCTGATGGCCGGGATGGATCTGCCGCTGCGGGCCATCCGGGAGCAGATCGCCTCGGCGATCGACGTGATCGTGCAGATCCAGCGACACAAGGACGGTGGCAGGCGCGTGGTCAACGTCACCGAGGTGCACGGCATGGAGGGCGAGATCATCACCCTGCAGGACGCCTTCGCCTTCGACCACTCCGCAGGGTTCGACGCCGAGGGCCGGCTGCTCGGTCGGATCAAGCCCACCGGCGTTCGTCCGCGCTTCGCGGAGCGGATCGCGGATGCCGGGATCGTGCTGCCGATGTCGCTGTTCCAGGAGCAGGCGCCTGACGACCCGTGGAGTGGACGATGAACGCCGTGCTGCTCGTCGCCGGCCTGGCGTTCGGCGTGCTGATGCTGTTCGTGCTGGTGTTCCTGGTGATCGCTCCCTCGGCTCCGCGCGTCGCCCGTTCGCGCCGCCTGGCGCCCGGCCAGGAGCACGTCAGCGCGCTCACCCGCGCGACCCGCCGCACCACCGAGGCGCTCGACGCCGCCACCGCGAGGCGTCGGCGTCGGTTCTTCGGCCCGGAGGAGCTCGAGCTTGCTGGTATCCAGACCGAGCCCTCGGGCTTCCTCATCCTCGTCGTCGCGGGCTCAGGCGTGCTCGCGGTGTTGGGCGCCCTGCTCGGCATCCCCGGCGGCACCTCGTTGCTGCTCGGGGCCCTTTTCGCCCTGCTCGGCCCCGTGGTCGCGATCCTGATCGTGAGTTCGCGGACCTCGGCACGCCGGGCGAAGTTTGGTGAGCAGATCGACGACGTCGTGCAACTGATCGCTGGTTCCCTGCGAGCCGGTCACGGCCTCAGCCGGGCGATTGCGGCGGTCGCGTCGGAGGCCGAGGAGCCGGCGTCCCAGGAGCTGGCCCGCGTCGTCAACGAGACCCGCCTCGGTCGACCGCTCGCCGAAGCTCTGCATCAGGTTGCAGAGCGCATGAAGAGCCCGGACTTCGAGTGGGTGGCGCAGGCGATCGCGATCAGCCAGGAGACCGGCGGCAACCTTGCCGAAGTGCTCGATCAGGTCGGCACGACGATTCGTGAGCGGGGGCAGATCCGCCGGCACGTGAAGGCGCTTTCTGCCGAAGGGCGGCTGTCCGCGGTCATCCTCGTTATGCTGCCCATTGGTGTCTTTCTCTTCCTCGCACTGGTGAATCCGACCTACATCTCGTTCTTTTTCACACAGCCGATCGGCATGATCGCTCTCGTCGTCGCGGCACTGCTGCTGGTCGTCGGTATGTTCTGGGTGTCACGCTCGATCAGGGTGGAGTTCTGATGCCGGTCCTCATCGTCGCGGTGGCGACAGCGCTGCTGTTCGGGCTGTTCGTGTTCCTGCTGTTTCCCGCTCAGAAGTCGCGCGCTGCCGCTGCCGTGCTAGCCGAAGCCGAGGCTGCCGGTGCGGTCGTGGTTCCCGAGGTCGGTCCGGTGCAGCAGGCATCCTTCGGCTCGCGTCTCGTCGCCGCCGCGCCGAAGGGCTACATCGGCTGGCTGGAGAAGCAGATCGTCCACGCGGGGCGGCCGAAGGGTTGGACGCCGAACGCGATGGCGGTGTGGAAGGTCGTGCTGCTGGTGGTCGCGTTGCTGTTCGGGATCCTGGTGCTGCGGCGCACCGGCCCGATGCCGCTCATCACATTCATCGTGTTCTTCGTGGTGATGCTGGCGTTCTTCCTCCCCGATGTGCTGATCAACTCCCGTGCGCATGATCGGCAGGAGGCCATCAAGAAGGCGCTGCCCGACATGCTCGACCAGATGACCATCGCGGTCGAGGCGGGCCTGGGCTTCGACGCCGCGATGGTCAAGGCAGCCCGCGGCAGCAGTGGTCCGCTGGCCGATGAGCTGGTGCGCGTGCAACAGGACATGGCTCTCGGGCGCACCCGGCGCGACGCCTTCCACGAGCTGGAGCATCGCACGAACGCCGACGAACTGCGCCGTTTCGTGCGCGCGGTCGTGCAGGCGGACGCCTACGGCATCGCACTCGGCGACGTGCTGCGCGTGCAGGCGGGGGAGATGCGGATCAAGCGGCGGCAGCGCGCCGAGGAGCAGGCGCAGAAGGTGACCGTGAAGATCCTCTTCCCGCTGATCTTCTGCCTGCTGCCGGTGCTGTTCATCGTGTTGATGGCCCCCGCGATCGCCGGCATCTTCGCCGCGTTCACGGGGCGCTGAACGGCTCGCCCCGGGCGTCCGCTCGGCTACGATGCAGATCGTGCCCGCGCTCCTGCCCATCGTGATCGCCGCCGCCTTCGGCGCGGTGCTGGGCTGGTGGCCGCTGCACCGGTGGACGATGCGATCGCTGCAGGCGCCTGAGGAGGTCTCGTCACAGGGCATCCGTATCGCCACCACGGTGCTCACGCCGGCACTCTTCGGCCTGCTGGTCTGGCGGTTCGGCATCGGCCCCGACGCCGTTGTGCTCTCCGCCCTGCTGATCTTCGCCGCCGCGGCCGTCGTGCTCGCGGTCGTCGACGTCGCCGAGCACCGGCTGCCGAACGTCGTCGTCGGGCCCCTGCTCGGCGTGCTGGCCGCAGCCCTCATTCTCGCCGCCGCGCTGTCGGGACAGTGGCCGCGCCTGCTGTGGGCGTTCGGCGGCTGCGCCGCGATGTTCGCGGTGTACCTGCTGCTCGCGCTCGTCTCGCCGAGGTCGATGGGCATGGGCGACGTGAAGCTCGCCGCCCCCATCGGCCTGCTGCTCGGCTGGTTTGGGCTCACCGTCTGGCTGTCGGGCCTGCTCGCCGCGTTCCTCTGCGGCGGCGTCGTCGCCGTCCTGATGCTCGCGCTGCGGCGCACCACGATGCGCGGTTCGCTGCCCTTCGGCCCGTCGATGCTCCTCGGCGCCCTGCTCGCAGTGCTGATCGCGGGATGACCCCGCCCGGCGTCGTGTCCCCGGCACCGCTTAGGCTTAGCCCATGACCGACGCGCTTCCCTCCGGCCTCGCCCTCTCCGAGTTCACCCCCGGCATCCGCCCGCAGGACGATCTGTACCGCCACGTGAACGGCGCCTGGCTCGATCGCACCGAGATCCCGGCCGACAAGGCACGCTGGGGCTCCTTCCACCAGCTCGCCGAGCAGGCCGAGAAGGACGTGCGTGCGATCATCGAGGAGTCGCAGGGCGCCCCGGAGGGCACCCTGAACCGCAAGGTGGGCGACCTGTTCACCAGCTTCATGGACACCGGGCGCATCGACGAGACGGGTCTCGCCCCGCTCGCCCTGCAGCTGGCGCGGGTCGACGCGGTCGCCGACATCCCGTCGTTCCTGCGTCTGATGGGCGAGCTCGACCGCGAGGGCACGGCCGCGCTGATCGGCGTCTTCGTCGAACCCGACCCGGGCGACCCCGAGCGGTACGTCCCGTTCCTCGTGCAGGCCGGTCTGTCGCTGCCGGACGAGAGCTATTACCGTCTCGACAGCTTCGCCGACACCCGCGCCGCGTACCGGGCGCATGTCGAACGGCTGCTCGCGCTGGCCGGCGTGGCGGATGCCGCCGGCGACGCCGACCGCTCCTTCGCGCTCGAGCACGAGATCGCCGCCCAGCACTGGGACAACGTCGCCTCGCGCGATGCCGTGAAGACCTACAACCTGAAGACCTGGGAAGAGCTGCAGGCCCTCGCCGGCGTCGACCTCGCGCCGTGGCGCGATGCGGTCGCCACGGCCAACCCGACCGCGTTCGCCGAGGTGGTCGCCTACCAGCCGAGCTTCCTCGAGGGACTGGGCGGGCTGCTCGCGGAGGAGCGCCTCGGCGACTGGAAGGCCTGGCTGCGCGCCAAGGTCGTGCACGGCCTCGCACCCTATCTCACCGACGACCTCGTGCAGGAGAACTTCTCGTTCTACGGCACCGAGCTCACCGGCGTGCCCACGATCCGCGAGCGCTGGAAGCGCGGCGTCTCGCTGGTCGAGGGCTCGCTCGGCGACGCGGTCGGCAAGATCTACGTCGAACGCCACTTCCCCGCCGAGGCGAAGGCCGCGATGGACGAGCTGGTCGGCAATCTCATCGAGGCGTACCGGCAGAGCATCGCGTCCCTGGAGTGGATGGGCCCCGAGACGCGCGAGCGCGCTCTGGCGAAGCTCGACACGTTCCGTCCCAAGATCGGTCACCCGGATGTCTGGCGCGACTACGACGGCGTCGGGATCGACGCGTCCGACCTGATCGGCAACGTGCGTCGCGCCACCGTCTTCGAGCACGACCGGCAGATCGGCAAGGTGGGCAAGCCCATCGATCGCGACGAGTGGTTCATGCCACCGCAGATGGTCAACGCCTACTACAACCCGCTGATGAACGAGATCGTGTTCCCCGCGGCGATCCTCCAGTACCCGTTCTTCGACGCGGGTCGTGACGCGGCGGCCAACTACGGTGGCATCGGCGCGGTCATCGGGCACGAGATCGGTCACGGCTTCGACGACCAGGGCAGCCGCTACGACCAGGACGGACGTCTCTCCGACTGGTGGACCGACGACGACCGAGCGGCGTTCGAGCAGCGCACCGCGGCGCTGATCGCCCAGTACGAGGTGCTCGTGCCGGTCGGCCTCGACGCGGAGAACCACGTCAACGGCGCGCTGACGATCGGCGAGAACATCGGCGACCTGGGTGGGCTCGGCATCGCCCTGAAGGCCTATGAGCTGTCGCTGTCCGGTGTGGACGCCGGGGAGATCGACGGCTACACCGGCATCCAGCGCCTCCTGCTGAGCTGGGCGCAGGTATGGCAGCAGAAGAGCCGCGAGACCGAGACCATCCGCCTGCTGACGATCGATCCGCACTCGCCGAACGAGTTCCGCTGCAACCAGATCGTGCGCAACATCGACGCGTTCTACGAGGCGTTCGACGTGGTCGAGGGCGACGGCCTGCATCTGCCCGAGGAGGAGCGCGTCACGATCTGGTGACCGTCTGCCCGCGGGGCGGCGACGGACCGATCGGGCGGGATACCATATCCATGGTGTCTGGGGGCGGATGCCGCCTCCCCGAGGTGTGCGGCCCCCGGCCCTGACCCGATCTCCTCCGCAACCCCCCTCCGTGGAAGGAATCAGCGTGGGCTCCTCCTCCGCCCCGGTCCCCGAGCCCGTCGAAGGCTCGTCCGCGCCCGTCCGGAGGTCTCGGCGCGGTGCGAGACGGCTGCCGCGCCGTGCCGCCGTCGGACGACGATCGTTCACCTCCACGCTCCGTGCGCTCGAAGACCTGGCCGATGCCGGTGCGCAGGTCTCGGTGCACGTCGCCGACCTCGACAGCGGCGCGCCCGTGCTCGCGGGTGACGACCACGTCACCCTGCCGATCGCCGGTCTGGGCATCGTGCCGCTCCTCGTCGAGGTCGCCGCGGGGATGGAGGCCGGCACGCTCGACCCGTTCGAGATCGTGGACCGGGACGAGGCCGCGCTGGTGTCGTCGTCGGGGCTGTGGCGCCACATGCGGGCATCGGCCCTGCCATTGATCGACCTGGCCGTGTTCGCCGCCACCGTCGGCGACCCGAACGCGGTGAACGCCCTGCTGCACCGGGTCGGTCACGAGAGGGTGCGCGGTCGGCTCGAGTCGCTCGGGATGCCGCAGAC
>JBASAE010000635.1:0-2129 GCA_049654285.1 Microbacterium sp. | reverse complement strand
GGACAGGTGCTCGCCGACGCCGGCGTCACCGCCGAGGCGCTCACGCATGGCCAGCGCGAGCGCGTCACCGCCGGGGCGCCCGCCTCGACCGCCGAACAGTCTGCGGCTCAGACCTCCGCGACCCCGATGCTCGACCAGTACGGCCTCGACCTCACCGCCCGCGCTCGCGAGGGCGTGCTCGACCCGGTGATCGGTCGTGCGTCCGAGATCGAGCAGGCGATCGAGATCCTCAGTCGTCGTACCAAGAACAACCCGGTCCTGATCGGTGAGGCCGGCGTCGGCAAGACCGCGATCGCAGAGGGGCTGGCGCGCGCGATCGTCGAAGGCGCGGTGCCCGAGCAGCTGAAGGAACGCCGCGTCATCGCGCTCGACCTGCCCGGCATGCTCGCCGGCACCCGGTACCGGGGCGACTTCGAGGAGCGCCTCACCAAGACGATGGACGAGATCGCCGCGCACAAGGGCGAGATCATCGTCTTCCTCGACGAGCTGCACACGGTCGTCGGGGCGGGCGGCTCGGGCGAGAGCGGGGCGATGGACGCGGGGAACATCCTCAAGCCGCGTCTGGCGCGCGGCGAGCTGCACCTGATCGGCGCGACGACGCTCGACGAGTACCGCCGCATCGAGAAGGACCCCGCGCTCGAGCGCCGGTTCCAGCCGGTCAAGGTCGGTGAGCCGTCGCCCGCCGACGCGGTGCGCATCCTCGAGGGGCTGAAGCCCGCCTACGAGGAGCACCACCGGGTGACCTACACGGATGCCGCGATCCGCGCCGCCGTGCAGCTGAGCGCCCGGTACCTGCCCGACCGGGTGCTGCCGGACAAGGCGATCGACCTGATCGACCAGGCCGGTGCCCGGCTGCGCCTGAAGCTCGGCGTGCCGGTCGACGCGAGCGACCTGATGGCGCAGCTGGCCGACCTGGAGGCGCAGAAGAACGCCGCCGTCGAGGCGGAGCACTACGAGGAGGCATCCCGCATCCGCGACGAGATCGCGGACGTGCAGGAGAGGATCGCCGCGCTCTCGGCACCCGCCGCGCCGGCCGCCGTCGTGGACGAGCCGCAGATCGCCGAGGTGATCTCGCGGGCCACCGGCATCCCGGTGAACCGCCTGACCGAGGGCGAGCGCGAACGCCTCGCCGATCTGGAGCAGCAGCTGCACGAGCGCGTGATCGGCCAGGCGGACGCCGTCACAGCGGTCGCTCGCGCGGTGCGCCGCAACCGCACCGGCATGGGCGACGCGCACCGTCCGGTCGGCTCGTTCCTGTTCCTCGGCCCCACCGGAGTCGGCAAGACCGAGCTGGCCAAGGCGCTCGCCGCGAACCTGTTCGACAGCGAGGACGCCGTGATCCGCTTCGACATGAGCGAGTTCGGCGAGCGGCACACCGTGTCGCGGCTGGTGGGCGCCCCTCCGGGATACGTCGGCTACGACGAGGCCGGGCAGCTCACCGAGCGCGTGCGGCGCAACCCGTACTCGATCGTGCTGTTCGACGAGATCGAGAAGGCGCACCCCGACGTGTTCAACCTGCTGCTGCAGGTGCTCGACGACGGGCGCCTGACCGACGGACAGGGGCGCACGGTCGACTTCCGCAACACGGTGGTCGTGATGACCTCGAACATCGGATCGGAGTTCCTCGCCTCGCGCTCGGGAGCGCTCGGGTTCGTGGCGTCGCAGGACGCCTCGGGCTTCGCCTCGCAGGAGGACCTGCGCGCGCGGGTGATGGGCAAGCTGCGTGAGGCGATGCGGCCGGAGTTCCTGAACCGCATCGACGAGATCGTGATCTTCCAGAAGCTGACCCGCGACGAGCTCGCGCAGATCGTGCGGCTGGTGCTGCACGCGACGGCCGACCGCCTGTCGCTGCGGTCCGTGTCGCTCGACGTGACGGATGCCGCGGTCGCGTGGCTCGGCGAGCACGGTTACGAGCCCGAGTTCGGCGCCCGTCCGCTGCGGCGGCTCGTGCAGCGCGAGGTCGACGACCGCATCGCCGACCTGTTCGTCTCGGGCGCGCTGGTGGACGGCGGGCACGTCGTGGTGGATGCCGCGGACGGCGCGCTCACGGTGAGCGCTGCGGCCGCGGGAGTGCCTGCCGCGGCCTGACGCCCCGCCCCTCCGGTGAGAGGCCACGCCCGGACATGAGA
>JBASAE010000634.1:0-1901 GCA_049654285.1 Microbacterium sp. | reverse complement strand
GACCGACACTGGAGTCTCTCGATGATCAGGTACGTCCTCCGACGGCTGCTCTTCGTCATCCCCCTGCTCTGGGCACTGACCCTGCTGCTGTTCCTCTATGTGCACGCCGTGCCCGGCGACCCGATCGCAGGCATGCTCGGGCCGAACGGCACGCCAGAGCTCATCGCGCAGCTTCGCCGGGAGAGGGGACTGGACCGCCCTCTCGCCGAACAGTACTTCACCTGGTTCCTCGGCCTGTTCCGCGGGGACCTGGGCGTCTCGCTCATCACCGGCGCGCCGTTGACGCCGCTGGTGGTGAACCGGATCCCGGCGACCCTGCAGCTGACGGCGGCCGGACTCGTCTTCACCGTGCTCATCGGCTTCCCCCTCGGCTACTACGCGGGTCGGCACAAGGGGGGCTGGCTCGACCGCATACTCTCGCCGGCGGCGCTCATCGGGCTGTCACTGCCCGTGTTCTGGATCGGGACGCTGCTGATCCTCCTGTTGGGCGTGCAGCTGCGCTGGCTGCCGACGGCCGGCTACGTCCCCCTCGCCGCAGACCCCTGGCAGAGCCTCCGGCTGACGCTGATGCCCGCGCTCGTGCTCGGGCTGCACCTGTCGCCGTTCCTCGCCCGGATGGTGCGGGTGTCCACGTCCGAGCTCATGCGGGAGCCGTTCGTGATCCAGGCGAGGATCCGAGGGCTGCTGCCGAGCACGGTCAACCGGCGGTTCGTCCTGCGCAACGCCGTCCTCCCGGTGCTCGTCGTCATCGGCATGAACCTCGGCGCTCTGCTGGGAGGGCAGGTCATCGTGGAGCAGCTGTTCAACTGGCCCGGCATCGGGCGGCTGCTCGTGGAGGGCGCCGTACAGCGCGACTACCTCGTCGTGCAGTCGCTGATCCTGGTGGTGGCGACCATCTACATCCTGGTCAACCTCTTCGTCGAGGTGCTCCAGGCCTGGCTTGACCCGAGAGTGAGACTGACGTGACCACGACGACGGCGACATTGGTGGCGCGCCTGGGGAGGCGTGTCTCCCCCGTGCCCGCAGGCGGGATCCGCGCGATCACGGTGCGCAGCATCGTGCGCACCCCTCGCGCGCTTCTCGGCCTGGTCATGACGATCCTGGTGATCGGCGTCGCCGTGCTGGGAGCCTTCTGGACCCCGTACGGCCCGACGCAGTTCGACGCGGGGGACCCCTTCATGACGCCGAACCCGTCTCATCCGATGGGCACCGACGTCTACGGCCGCGACATCCTCTCCCGCGTGATGGCCGGTGCGGGGGTGTCCCTCACCGTGTCCGCCGCCGCGGTGGCCGGAGCGCTGGTGATCGGCACCGTGCTCGGCGTCGCCGCCGGATACTTCGGCGGCATCGCCGACGCCGTCCTCACCAGGGTGATCGACATCCTGTTGGCGATCCCCGGCCTGGTGATGGCGCTGGGCATCGTGACGCTGCTGAGCCCCTCGGCGCAATCCGTCGCGATCGCGCTCATCGCCGTGTACAGCTGGCAGTTCGCCCGGATCGTGCGCAGCTCGGTCGTGTCCGCGAGGTCGCGGCCGTACGTGGAGGCCTCTCGGGGCGTCGGGTCCTCGGCGCTGGGCATCATCGGCCGCGACATCTTCCCGAATCTGCTCCCGGTCCTCATCGTGCAGGTGACGACGGCGTTCGCCTGGGGCATCCTCGACGAGGCGTCCATCGGCTTCCTCGGCCTCGGAGTGCAGCCCCCTGACCCCTCCTGGGGGTCTCTCCTGATCGAGGGGCGCGAGTTCATGTACGAGGCGCCGTGGCTGGCCGTCGGCGCGGGTGCCGTGGTCGTCGTCGCGGTGCTCGGAGTCACCCTGCTCGGCGACGGCCTGTGGGACAGCGTCGATCCCCGGAGCGGCGGAGGCACCTCCTGACGCACCTCGTCGTACCGGACGTGCCGC
>JBASAE010000633.1:0-3951 GCA_049654285.1 Microbacterium sp. | reverse complement strand
GGGCTGCGGCGAGCAGTCGTCCGAGACGATGAGCTGCAGCGCGGGGGCGCCCGCCTGCGCCCGCAGCTGCGCGATCAGCGCGAGCGCGGGCGCCGGGTCGCCGTAGTGCGGCACGACGACCGAGACCGCTGCGATGCGACCGGCGTTCCGCTCCTGCCCCTGGGGGCGCGTCTCCCCGTTCATCGCCTGCTGCGCGGCGTCGCGACGGCTCAAGACGCGGGACACGCCCCAGCTCCCAGCGTCGGCCGACCCGTCATCACTGCCTGGTGTTCCTGCGGGCGTTGCGGGTTCCGGTGGCGGCGTGCCGGGGCGGGTGCTGATCGGCCTGCTCGCCGAAGAGCGCCTGCTGCACGTCGACCGGCTCGGACTCGGCGAGCCCGTCGAACACGGACATGCCGTCGGTCACCGGCTCGGGCTCGGCGGGTGCCGGTGCGACAGGCGCTGAGCGCTGCGGCCCCGGCGCGGTCCGCGGCGCCTTGGCCGGCTTCAGCGGCCTCGGGGACTTCTCGGGCCGGTCGGCCTTCGGCTCCGCGGCATCCGGCAGCACGTAGTACTTGCTGTTCTGCCGGTAGTAGCCGACGCCGTTCTCGCCGCCGCGCAGCGAGACGAGGTTGAGCACCACGCCCAGGACACGCGCACGCACCTGGTCGAGCAGCGCGCGCGCCTCGGCGACCTCGGTCTTGCGGGTGCGGCCGATCGCGGTGACGAAGACGACGCCATCGACGATCGTGGAGAGCACGCTCGCGTCGGTGACCGGGAGCACCGGCGGCGCATCGATGATGACGAAGAAGTCGCGACGGAACTCGGCGAGCAGCTGCTGCAGCGTCGAGGAGCCGAGCATCTCGGAGGGGTTCGGCGGGATGCCGCCGGCGGGCAGCACGAAGAGGTTCTGCTCGGCGGCCGGGCGGATCGCGGCGGGTGCCGCGATCTGGCCGCTGAGCACCTCGCTGAGCCCGATGGTGCCGTCGATCTCGAAGCCCTTCGCGACCGTGGGCCGGCGCAGGTCCCCGTCGACGATGAGCGTGCGCTGCCCGGACTCGGCCATCACCCGCGCGATCGACCGGGCGGTGACCGACTTGCCCTCGCCCTGGTTGGCGCTCGTGACCATCACCACGCGCACCTCGTGGTCGACGCTCGAGAAGCGCAGCCCGGTGCGGATCTGGCGATAGGCCTCGCTGGCCACGGCGCGGGCGAGGACGTCCTTCTTCGAGGTGCCGTCGAGGTCGACCTTCGGCACCCGTCCGAGCACGCCGGCGCCGGCGAGCGCGGCGATGTCGGTGTGGGTGCGCACGCGCACGTCGAGGGCCTTGCGCAGCAGCACGACGATGACGCCGAGCACCAGTCCGGCGAGCGCGCCGAGTCCGACGGCCAGCTTCCGGTTCGGGGATGCCGGGGCGGTCGGCGCGACGGCGGTGTCCATCGGCGAGATCGAGATGGCCGCGTCCTTGTCGGTGGCGCCGGCTTCGGTCTGGATCTCTGTGACGACCTTGGCGAGAGCATCCAGCGCGCCGTTGGCGAGCTTCAGGGCGTCCTTGGGGTTCGCGGCGCTCGCCGTGACCTCGACCAGGTTGCTGCCGGGCACCACGCGGGCGCGCAGCGAGCCGGCCAGCTGCGAAGGCGTGATCCCGGCGTCCTCGGCGATCGTGTCCCGGACCCGGGTCGAGTCGATCAGCACCATGTAGGCGCCGGCACGCGCGACGGCCTCGTCCGAGCCGGCGACCACCGACGAGCCCGTCGCCGAGATGAAGCCGGTCGCGCGCGACTCGTACACCTTCGGTGCGAGGATTCCGTAGGCGAGTCCCGCGAGGACGCCGACGACGACGGCGACCGCGAGGATCCTCCATCCGCGCCGGAGCAGCGTCATGAGGTCGAGCACTGTCACGGGCTGACTCCTGGGTGCGGCGGGGAGCGAACGCACGACGCGGCGCCGATTCCCCGAACGGCGCTCCCGGTATTGTATCCGCCCCGTCCATTCCCCGCCCTGGCCGTGGCCCCCGGTGGCCAGCCAGGGGAGCCGCAGCCGGCGGAGACGAGACCCGGGCGTACCGCCGCGAGGCGTCTCGTCGCGCCGCCACGCTCCTCGCGGGTCCAGCGCAGGGCGACGAGCAGGAGACGTCAATACAATCGAGGCATGTCGATCGCGATCCCCCGGGCCTCCGCGTCGCCGTGGGGCACCGCGTCGCCGCGGCCGCGAGCGCCCGAG
This sequence comes from Microbacterium sp., assembly GCA_049654285.1. Classification (GTDB taxonomy): domain Bacteria; phylum Actinomycetota; class Actinomycetes; order Actinomycetales; family Microbacteriaceae; genus Microbacterium. Next base: position 1,748 of record JBASAE010000633.1, on the reverse strand, counting down.
GTGACGCTGATCCCGCCGGGGCACTCCGCCCGCATCGTCGACGCCCTGATCGGCATGCTGCTGGTCTACCGGATGGCCGTCCCCGGCATCCCCGTGCCGATCCCGCAGCTGGCCGCGATGGCGCTGATCTGCGTCGCCGTGTTCCGCCGTCCGACGCGATCGTTCGGCACCGCCTGGTGGTATCCGCTGGTGATGCCTGCGCTGCTGCTCTTCCTCGTCGTCGAGACCTGGGCGAACGACATCGACCCGATGCGTCGCGCCGCGAGCTTCGCGGTGCTCATGCTGTTCGCCGGCTTCCTCGCGAGCGGGCGGATCGACATCGGCTCGGTGCTGAAGGGCCTCGGCGTCGCCCTGGTGCTGAACACCGTGCTGTTCTACGCCCGCGTGGCGCCGGACGCCTACCTCGGCAAGCTCACCGGATACCTGCAGGACAAGAACGCCGCGGCGCTGATCTACGCCGCCGGGGCGATCCTCATCGCGATGGTCAGCCGGCGGGTGTGGGTGAGGCTGCTGGTCCTCGCGGCCGGCGGGGTCGCGGTGGTGCTCACCGACTCGCGCACCACGATGGCCGCCTACGGCGTCGCGCTGGTGTACCTGCTGGTGTCGACCTGGATGCAGCGCGGCTTCCAGCTGGTCACGCTGCTCGTCGGCGTGCTGGCGTTCCTCTGGGCCGACGACAACCTCACCAAGCTCGGCGACTACGCGTTCGATCGCAAGGGCTCGGACGCGTTCCGCATGCGCATCGACTTCGCGTCGTCGCTGAAGGCGCAGGCGGCGCCCTGGTACGGCAGCGGACTCGGCGAGGCGACCGTCGACCTCGACTCGGGCACCTGGTTCTTCCACAACTCCTATCAGGCGCTGATCGTCGAGGGCGGCACGGTGCTCTTCGTCGTGACCATCGCCGCGTATGCCATCGTGGGGCTGGGGCTGAGCGATCGCGGCTTCGTCGACGCGATGCGGTTCGACGCCAGGGCGGTGACCGCCGCGACCCTCGTGGTGTTCCTGTGCGCGGTGCGCCTGGGCGAGGTGTTCTTCGCCCCGATCGGCTTCCTGGTGCTGGGCGTGGGGCTGGCGCGGCTGCTCGAGCCGATCGACTCGTCCGCGGCGGCGCGACCGTGGTGGGCGGCCACGTGAGCGGCGCCTCACGGGTTCCGGTGTGGGCGCACGTGCACCTCACGCACGCGGCGCTGCAGCGCGTCGCCGATCGCATCGGCGTCGACCTCCTGCACATCAAGGGGCCGGCGACGAGCACCGCGCTGCGATCGGGCACGCATCGCTCCTCGGACGTCGACGTGCTGGTGCGGCCGGCGCACCTGGACCGGCTGACCGATGAGCTGTCCGCGCAGGGCTGGAGCCTGTTCTCCGGGTTCGAGGAGGGGTCGCCCTTCGGCCATGCGGCGAACTACACGCATCCGTCCTGGAGCTTCCTCGACGTGCATCGGCAGCTCCCCGGACCGCGGGCGAGCGCGGATGCGGTCTTCGACCGGCTCTGGCGCGATCACGGGACGGCGCCGATCGCGCATCGTCCGTGCACGGTGCTGTCGCCCGCGGGGCAGGTGCTGGTCCAGACCCTGCATGCCGCGCGGTCGCACGGCGCCGAGACCGCCGAGGCGTGGGCGCTGTGCGATGACGGGACGCGGGCCGAGGTGCGCGCGCTCGCGGACGAGCTGCAAGCGACGACCGCGCTCGCGGCGGGCATCGGGGAGCTGGACGCGCACCGCGACGCCCCGGACCATGCGCTGTGGAGC
>JBASAE010000632.1:0-8094 GCA_049654285.1 Microbacterium sp. | reverse complement strand
CCGCTGCATCGTGTTCGAGCATCCGCTGTGCATCGGGTCGTCCGCCCAGTCGGCGCAGCGCTGCGCTGTTGAGCACCCAGAGGCCGCCGCTGCGCTGCTGGACCCGCACCGGGATGTCGGCGCGGTGCCGGTCGATCGCGGCGGCATCGAGGTTCGCGGTCTCCGTGTCGGGATGGCCGATCGCGCGGACCCAGCCGTCGCGGCCGGGCGGTGCCTCGTCGAGCGCCGCGAGGCCGTCGGCGGAGAGGTCCACCGACTCGAGCCCGGCCGCCCAGGCGGTGAGATGCAGATGATGGTCGGTGAGGCCCGGGATGACGAGGCCTCCCTGGGCGTCGATGATCTCGGATGCCCGGGTGTCGCCGATTCCGCCGGGGTCGACACGAGCGATGACGCCGTCCCTGCAGAGGATGTCGACGACCGGGCCGGAACGCAGACGAGCGCGGCGGATGAGCAGGGTCGCACCGGGCATGCCTGCCAGCGTAGACCCGCCTGATGCAGTTAGGATACTGAATAGTTCAGCATATGATGAGCCCGTTCGGGCTTCGTGCCGACGGTTCGTCCAAGGGAGGCCGACCATGACCGATGACGCGGTTCGGGACATCGCGGAAGAGCTCGTCGCCGCAGGCGGAGAGATCGCACTGCAAGCCGTCGCGATCCGCGACGGCGAGCTCCTCGTCGACGTGGCCACCGGAGTCGTCGACTCAGATGCCCCTTCCACGCCGATCACCGGCGAGCACCTCTTCCCCGTCTTCTCCGTGTCGAAGGCGATGACGACGCTCACCGCCCTGCGGCTCATCGATCGGAGCGTGCTCGGCTTCGACACGCCGGTCGCCGAGGTCTGGCCCGAGTTCGCCGCGAACGGCAAGTCCGACGTCCTGGTCGGCGAGCTCCTCGCGCACCAGGCCGGCCTCGCGGCGCTGCCCGACGTTCCCGGGTTCGCGGAGCTCTGCGACTGGGAGCACATGACCCGGGCGCTCGCCGCAGCCGCCCCGGAGGGTCGTGGGCCGGCCGGCTACCATGCGCTGACCCTCGGCTGGCTCGTCGGCGAGACGGTCCGCCGTGCGCTCGGCGATGGCCGCGGCTTCGGGGAGATCATGCGCGACGAGTTGCTCGGCGTCGGCCCCCGCGCGTTCTGGTTCGGCATTCCGGACGACGTCGAGCCGCTGATCGTCACGGTGCGCCGCGACGTCGAGCCTGTCGACGGCGCCCGAGCGATCGATCGTGCGCTCCCGGCGCGGTTCGGCACCACGCAGTCGGTCTACGGCCGCCCGGACGTGCGGCGGGCGTGCCTTCCGGCCGTCAACGGGATCGGGAACGCCCGAACCCTCGCGTCCGTCTTCGCGAGGGCGGCGTCCGGCGAGCTCCTCGGCGGTCCCGTGCTCGAGGAGGCGACAAGGCCCTGGACTGCGGGAACCGATGCCATCACGGGCGCCTATGTCGCCCGTGGCGCCGGGTTCTACGTCTCGGCGCCGAAAGGGGCGACCTTCTCCGCCCCTTTCACCCCCGGCGGTCGTGCGTTCGGACACCCGGGAGCGGGCGGGTCGCTCGTCTGGGGCGATCGGGCCACCGGGACAGGTTTCGCGATCTGCCGCAGCCGGCTGAGCCCAGCCGGCTGGCAGGACCCAAACGTGCAGCGGCTCATCGAGGCTCTGCAGATCGCCGTGCGAAACGACATCCGGGCGTGATCCCTCCGGACTCCGCCGCCGCACTCGCCCACTGGGCGTGCAGCGGTGCGATGCGGATCACGGGTGACGTGTCACCCGATCCGACGCCCGCGAACGCGTTCGCGGCGTTCACGGAAGAGCTGGCGTCGACGACGCGGCGTCTCGGCGTCCCAGCCTCCGCCGGGTTGAGTGACCCGGGCGTCCTGCTCGCGGGGAGGGCCGCGCTGAGCGGTCGCAGGCGTGCGGGCCGTACGTCGCTGAACGGCGCCACCCGGATGCTGCGGACGCCGCAGGGGTGGTGGGCGCTCTCCTTGGCCCGCCCTTCCGATCGCGAACTGCTCCCTGCGCTGCTGGAGCAGGACGACGTCCCCGAGGACCCCTGGCCGTTGCTCGAGACGGAGGCGCTCCGATGCGGCGATGCGCTGGCCGATCGGGCCGGGCTCATGGGAATGCCCGCCGCGCTGCTCGGCTCCGCGCCGGCTCGACCGATCGGAGTCGCGCGACGCGAGGAACCGGCCCCAAGGGGTGTTCGCGGTGCGCTCGTCGTCGACTTCTCGGCGCTGTGGGCCGGTCCGCTCGCGGGTGCCCTGCTCGCTGCGGCGGGTGCCACGGTGGTCAAGGTCGAATGGGCGGACCGGCCGGACGGCGCCCGTGGCGGTGCTCCCGCCTTCTACGATTGGCTCAACGCCGGCAAGCTGAGTCTCGCGATCCGGACGGATGACGACCGGCGCCTCCTCGCACGGTTGCTCGATGCCGCCGATGTCGTGTTGGAGAGCTCCCGCCCGCGGGCGCTCCCGGCGCTCGGCTTCGGGTTCGATCGGGTCGCGCGCAGGCCGGGCCGGGTCTGGGTGCGTATCACCGGGCACGGGGCCGACGCCGCTCATGCGCACCGCACAGGATTCGGCGACGACGCGGCGTGTGCCGGTGGCCTCGTCGGGCGCAGCGATCGTGTGCCGGCATCGCCCGTCTTCGCCGCCGACGCGATCGCCGATCCCCTCACGGGCGTCCGCGTGGCCACGGAGATCGCCCGGTCGCTCGACCGCGGCGGCGGAGAGCTGCTCGACGTCAGCCTCTCGGGGGTCGCGGCCGCTTACGCGATCGCCCCGCGTGTCTCGGCCCGGGTCGAACGCCGCGATGACGACTGGATCGTGTTCGTGGACGGTGCTCCGGTGCCGGTCGTCCGCCCCCGTCCTCCGGTGCCGGTGCGGAAGGCATCGGCGCTGGGTGCGGATGGGGCCGCGGTCGCCCGGCTCGTCGAACGGGCGGATGCCGCATGAGTGAGGCGCAGCGCATCACCGTCGCGGCGCTCGCGGACGGTGCCGTGGACCGGCTTCTCGAGCCGAACGTCCTGGAGGCGCCCGCGCTGATCGCGGTCGAGATCGGCGACGAGAGCGACGAGGACCTGACCCGCGCGGTGTGCAGGGTCGCGACCACCGACCGGGTGGTGGTGGGAATGTGGAGAGACTCGCTCCGACCGCCCGGCGGGCGCCTCGACGGGCTGCTCGAGGCTTTGGACACCACATACTCCGCGGCGCCCGATGTCGATCGGCGCTGCATCGCCGACGACGTGGACACCGCTGTGGCACGACTCGCGGGCATCGCGGAACGGCGGCCGGCGACGATGCGCGTGTTCGCCGCGGCGGTGCGGATCGCCGCGACCCTCCCGCTGCCTGCTGCGCTCGAGGTCGAGTCGCTCGCCTATTCGACGCTGCTCGCCGGGGCGGAGCACCGCGCCTGGCTCGCCGGGAGGCTGGAGCGCGGCACGATCCAGCCGCCGCCGCCGGTGCGGCGTGCCGTCCGCGTCGAACGGCACGCCGACGAACTCCGTCTGGTCCTCGACCGTCCCGAGCGCCGCAACGCCTTCGGCGCGCAGCTGCGCAACGAGCTGGTCGCCGGATTGCAGATCGCCGTGGCGGATGACGGGATCCGGGAGGTGACGATCTCCGGTGCGGGGCCGGCGTTCTGCTCGGGCGGCGACCTCGGCGAGTTCGGCGACACCGTCGACCATGCGACCTCGCATCTGGTCCGCACCCGGGGCGGCCCTGCGCGGCTCGTCCACGAGCTGGGCGAGCGGGTTCGATTCCGCGTGCACGGCGCCTGCATCGGAGCCGGCACGGAGCTGCCCTCGATCGGATCGCGGGTGACGGCCGATCCGACCTCCTTCTTCCGCCTTCCGGAGGTGGAGATGGGACTCATCCCCGGCGCCGGCGGCACGGCCGGACTGCCGTCGAGGATCGGCCGGTGGCGCACGTTCGGCCTCTGCGCCTCCGGGGTCGCGATCGACGCGACCACGGCGAAGCGATGGGGACTTGTCGATGAGATCGCGGGGATGTCCCCCGAACCAGCTGAGGAGCGTTGATGATGAGGGACCCGATACACTCAACGGGCATGGACGAATACATCGGAATGATCCAGATCCCGCGGGGAGACGGTGACGAGACGGAAACCGCCGGGCGCACCCTCATCCAGGTCGCCCATGTCGTGGTTCGGCTCGAGGACCGGGCGCTGTCTCGCGAGTTCGGCCTGAGCTATCGGCAGATGCGCATCCTCAAGCACATCGCCGCGGGTGTCACCTCCGGTACCGAGCTCGGGCGCATCTTCGGCGTGACCGCTCCGGCGATCAGCGAGACGTTGGAGTCGCTCTTCAAGAAGGACCTGGTCACACGTTCCCCGCACGAGTCCGATCGGCGCGCCATTCTGCTGGGCCTGACCCCCAAGGGGGAGGAGATGAACGCGCGGGCACAGCAGTCGGAGCGTCGCCTCGCCCACGAGCTCCTCGAGATGCTCAGCCCCGAGGAGATCGAGCACTTGCATGAGCTCGTCGGGAAGATGCTCATACCGAACACCGAACGACTGCTCCGGCAGCGCACCAGCAACGGCTGACCGGGCGTCTCAGTCCGCGTTCGCCGGCCGCGTGCCGCTGATGCCGGTCTCGAACAGGTCGGCGATCCGCGCCTGGTCGTAGCCGAGCCATTCGGCAAGGACCTCCGACGTGTGCTCGCCGAGCGTCGGGGCTGGAGTGCGGTTCCATGGCCCGGGATGCCGGGCGGAGCGGAAGGGGAGTCCTGGCACGGGGTGACGACCCGCGACCGGGTGGTCGACATACTCGAAGAACTCGCGGTGCGCGAACTGCGGATCCTGGAGTGACCTCCCGCCGCCGTCGACCCGTGCGGCAGGGACGCCCGCCGCAGTCAGTGTGTCGACGGCGTCCGACGCGCGTCGGGACGCTGCCCATGAACCGATCACCGCGTCGATCTCGTCCTGCCGGTCGAGGCGCTGCGCGACGTCGTCGAACGCCGCGTCGCGCAGCGCGGGAATGCCCAGCACCGCGGTGAGCGCCACCCACTGGGCGTCGGTGCTCACCGCGACGCAGAGCCATTCATCCTCCCCAGCGGTCGCGTAGAGACCATGGGGAGCGAAGCGATGGTGCCGGTTTCCGATCCGCTCGACGAGCTCGCCGTCGAGCTGCCAGGCGAGAGATTGGCCGTAGGAGGCGATCGTCGCGGGCTCGAGCATCGACACCTCGGTGAGGCCGCCGAGCCCGGTGCGCACCCTGGCGCGGAGGGCTGCGAGAGCGGCATAGGCGGCGTGGACGCCGGCCAGCGGGTCGCAGATGCCGCGCGGCGGCACCGGGGGGCCATCGGGATGGCCGGTGATCCAGGACAGCCCGGAGGACTGCTCGATCGTCTGCGCGAAACCTGTGCGGTCTCGCCATGGCCCGTCGAGGCCGAAAGCCGGCATTCGGACCACGATGAGGCCGGGGTTGCGGGCGCGGATCCGGTCCCAGTCCAATCCGATCGCATCGAGGACCCGGGGAGCGAAGTTCTCCAAGAGCACGTCGGCCTGTTCGAGCAGCTGAGTGAGCACCTCGCGGCCGACTTCCCGGGTGAAGTCGATCGTGATGCCTCTCTTGTTCGTGTTCGCGCCGAAGAAGACCGGGCCGCGCTCCCACCACTGATCGGCCTGGGGATCGTCGACGAAGGCAAACCGCTGCATGTCCGGGCGTACCGTGGACTCCACCTTGACGGTCTCGGCACCAAGAGCGGCGAGGAGGTTCGCGGCCATCGGGCCCGCCCAGAATGCGGTGAGATCGATGACCCGGATGCCGGTGAGCGGCCCGTCGCCGCCGACGGTCGGAGTGCGTCGATCCGACGCCCGACCGGCATCCGTCTCCGTACGGACTTCCGCCCCCGGGCAGGGATTCGCCTCCGTGTACCGGAACGTCGGCCCCGGCAGCACTGTCCTGTCCGTGTCGATCCGATAGAAGCCGCGAGAGCGCAGTTGCTCGTTCTCGGCGATCGTTCGCCCGTTCGCGAGCGGTGCGACCGGGATGCGCAGGGCGGATGCGAGCGCGATCACCTCCTCGGTCGTCTGCTCGGCAGCCCAGGCGGCGGCGTCGCGGCGTATCTGCCGGTCGACCTCCGGGTTCTCGTTGCCGTAGGAGCTGTCGTCATCGGCGAGGTCTTCCCGCCCGATGACCAGCAGGAAGTCCTGACGCATCCGCGCCGAGGCCGCGCTGAAGCCGACCCAGCCGTCCGCCGTGCGCTCGTTGCCCGGCACCTGAGTGCTGCGTAGCGGGAAATCGGTGCCGAGAAGGCCCCGCAGGGAAGCCGAGGTCGTGTAGTAGAGCGTGTGGCCGAGGCTGCACACCTCGAGCAGCGAGAGGTCGAGGAGATCTCCGCGGCCGGTCCGATCGCGCTCGGCGAGCGCGGCGAGCGCGGCGGATGCGGCATAGGCGCCGGCGAGGAACTGCTCGGTCTCCCCGGCCGCCACCAGAGGCGCCCACTCCGGGATGCCACGGGCCGAGGTCGATCCGCTCTGCGCCTGGAGGATCTGCGAGCTCGCCCGCTGCCCGGCACGGGGGCCCGTCAGCCCGTAGTCGGTGACCGAGACGACGACGACGTCGGGGTGCTCTTCGCTGAGGCGCCGCGCGTCGACGCCGGACAGATCGCCGGTGTCGATGACGACGTCGACGCGGTGGAGCGTGTCGGACGGAGCGGAGACGATCTCGCGCCCCTCGGTGAGCAGTCGGCCGAACGCCTCACGGGCGCGCGAAGAGCATCCGGTGCCGGGGTCGCCCAGGTCGAGGGGCGACCCGGCCACTCGGGTCACTGTCGCACCGGTCTCTGCGAGGAGGTGGGCGGCGTAGACGCCGGCGAGCGTCCCTGCGAGATCGAGCACTCGAACCCCGGAGGTGAGCTCGCCCTGGGCCGTCACGAGGCGGCTCCGGTGGCCCGAGCCACGCGCGGTCCGCCTCCCGGGAGTCCGCTGCGGGCGGTCTCGGGCGCCTCCTCGATGACGACGCGGGCGCCGATCGCCGGTTCCGCTCCGGGGTCGAGGTGGGCGAGAAGGCGCAGCCCGTCGTCGGTCTGCACGAGCACGGTCACGGAGGGGATGAGCTCGGCGACGGCGGGCGACATCGCGACGTGGGAGATCGTGTAGGAGAAGATCTCGCCATGCGCGCTCGCGCGCCTCGTGGTGAGCGGCTGGTCGGGATGCTGTGCGCAGAACTGCCGGGCGGCGATCCGCCATTGTCCGCAGGCGCTGCAGAAGGGCAGATCCAGGCCGTCTCGGCTCAACAACGTCGTCTCCTCTTTCATCGACCGCTCCTGGACAGCACCGCTAGTGCCCCGTCGCCGAGATCGCCCCAGCCGGTCACTGCGCCGTGGCGGGCGCCGTCGACCTGACGGGCGCCGCTCTCGCCGCGCAGTTGCGCGACCGCCTCGACCACGTGTGCGAGTCCGAGCGCGTGCCCTTGCGAGAGCATGCCGCCGTGTGTGTTGATCGGCAGCCGTCCGCCCCGGTCGATGGCGCCGGAGCGCACGAAGGCATCGCTCTCGCCTCGCCGGCAGAAGCCGGCTTCTTCGAGCTGCTGGAGGACCTCGAACGTGAAGCAGTCGTAGATCTCGGCGAAGTCCATGTCCGCAGGTCCCAGGCCGGCTCGCCCCCAGGCCCGCGGCGCCGCGTGGGTGAGGCCGGTCTCGAAGAAGTCCTCGCGGCCGAACATGTCCTCGGGCTCCGACGGTCTGCCCTCGGCGACCCCGGTGATGGTGACGGCCCTGTCGCCGAGTGACTTCGCCCGTTCCGCGGAGGCGACCACGATCGCGGCTCCCGAGTCGGTCTCCAGGCAGCAGTCGAAGAGCCGGTACGGTTCGACGATCCACCGTGAGGCCAGGTAGTCGTCCATCGTCATCGGCTTGCGCATGAACGCGTTGTCGTTGAGCACGGCGTTGCGTCGGGCCGCCAGCGCGACCGCGCCGAACGCCTCTTCGGAGGTGCCGAACTCGTGCCGATGCCGTTGCGCGAGCTGTGCATAGATCTGGGAGGGGGCGAAGACGCCGTAGGGGGAGTACAGGTCACGTACGGCTCTGCGGTACGGGGTGGTCGCGTCCGCGGCGGCGAGACTCCGCGCCCGCGTGCCGGAGTAGGC
>JBASAE010000631.1:0-2733 GCA_049654285.1 Microbacterium sp. | reverse complement strand
GGCCGAGTTCACCGACGCCATCACAGTGCTCACCGACAAGGACATCCGGCGGGCGGAGAGGCAGGCCGCGAAGGCGGCGAAGAAGAGCCCGTTGACCGAGGCGCAGAAGACCCTCTCGCAGGTCGCCGCCTACGTCTGCTTCGGGCTGTGCGGCGCGGCGGTGCTCGCGGGCATCCTGCTGATCCTGTTCCATCACTGACCGGTGTCTGTCGCCGATCGGCCGTAGGCTGTGCTCATGTCAGGTCTGCCGGCCCTCGGCCGCCATGAGGCGGCCTCGCACACGATCATCCATCTCAGCGATCCGCACTTCCTCGCGGGCGCCGCCCGTCATGCCGGGGGAGCCGACACCGACGCGAACCTCGCGCGCACCCTCGAGGCCGTACGGCGGGTGCACCGACATCCCTCGGCGATCGTGATCACCGGTGACCTGACCGACCTCGGCGAGCCGGACGCCTACTCCCGGCTGCGTGCGGCCCTCGACCCCGTGGGGGAGGAGCTCGGCTGCCCGGTGGTGTGGGTCGCGGGAAACCACGACGAGCGGCCCGCTCTGCGCGCGGGCCTGCTCGACGAGGAGCCGACCGAGGAGCCGGTCACAGGCGTCTGGGATCTCGATGGTCTGAGGCTGATCGCGCTCGACTCCAGCGTGCCGGGCTGGCATCATGGCGACCTCGACGGGGAGCAGCTCGCCTGGCTCGCGGCGCAGCTGCGCACACCCGCGCCGCACGGAACGCTGCTCGCGCTCCACCATCCGCCGCTGCCCTCGCATGTGCCGCTGTTCGACATCCTCGAGCTGCAGCATCAGGACGCGTTCGCCGACGTGATCCGAGGAACCGACGTGCGCGGCATCCTCGCCGGTCACCTGCACTATTCCTGCTCGGGGACGTTCGCGGGCATCCCGGTGAGCGTCGCCTCGTCCACCTGCTACACCATGGACGTCGCCCGGCCGGCGACGGAGGTGAACGGCATGGACGCCGCGCAGTCGTTCCACCTCGTGCACGTGCACCCCGACACGATCACGCACACCGTGGTCCCCGTCGTCGAGGCGCCCGTCGGCGACTTCTTCACCGCGGAATGGGCGTGGCGGATGGCGGCGCTCAGCCCAGAGGAGCGCCTCGAGGCGTTCTCGCGCAAGCCCGACCGCGGTACGGCGTAGACTGGCGGCATCCCCCGCTCCGATTCCCGCCGACACCCACAAGGATGTGACATGGCTACTGGCACGCCTGCCCGTACACGTACCGAGACCGATTCGATCGGAAGCATGGAGATCCCCGTGGACGCGTATTACGGCGTCCACACGCTCCGCGCCGAGGAGAACTTCCCGATCACGAAGCGGCCGATCTCGGTCTACCCCGACCTGGTGAGGGCGCTGGCCATGGTCAAGCAGGCCAGCGCGCGGGCGAACAAGGAGATCGGCGTCCTCGACGCCGAGCGCGCCGACCTCATCGACGCCGCCGCGCAGCGGGTGATCGACGGCGAGTTCCACGACCAGTTCGTGGTCGGCGTCATCCAGGGCGGTGCCGGCACCTCGACGAACATGAACGCGAACGAGGTCATCACCAACATCGCGCTCGAGATGGCGGGGCACGAGAAGGGCGACTACTCGTACCTGCATCCGATCGACCACACCAACCGCAGCCAGTCCACGAACGACGTGTACCCGACGTCGGTCAAGATCGGGCTCTCGCTCACGCTGCAGTCGCTGCTCTCCGAGCTGGATCTGCTGCGCGGCGCGTTCCTGGCGAAGGCCGGCGAGTTCCACGACATCCTCAAGGTGGGACGCACCCAGCTGCAGGACGCCGTGCCGATGACGCTCGGTCAGGAGTTCCACGGATTCGCGACGACGCTCGGCGAGGACCACGCGCGTCTCACCGAGAACGCGTCGCTGCTGTTCGAGATCAACATGGGCGCGACGGCGATCGGAACCGGCATCACGACGCACGCCGGCTACGCCCCGGCGGTCGCCCGGCATCTGCGCGAGATCACCGGGATCGCACTGGTCACCGCGAGCGATCTCGTCGAGTCGACCAGCGACACCGGCGCGTTCATGTCGTTCTCGTCGTCGCTGAAGCGCAACGCGATCAAGCTCTCCAAGATCTGCAACGACCTGCGCCTGCTGTCCTCCGGTCCCCAGGCGGGCCTCGGCGAGATCAACCTGCCCGCCAAGCAGGCGGGCTCGTCGATCATGCCGGGCAAGGTGAACCCGGTGATCCCCGAGGTCGTCAACCAGGTGGCGTTCGCGGTCGCGGGCGCCGACATGACCGTGACCATGGCCGTCGAGGGCGGCCAGCTGCAGCTGAACGCCTTCGAGCCCGTCATCGCGCACTCGATCTTCCAGTCGATCACCTGGATGCGTCAGGCCATGTGGACCCTGCGGGTGAACTGCGTCGACGGCATCACGGCGAACACCGACCGCCTCGGCGCGATGGTCGGCGCCTCGGTGGGCGTCGTCACCGCGCTCACGCCGTTCATCGGCTACGCGGCCTCCGCGGCGCTGGCGAAGACCGCGCTGCTCACCGGCCGCAACATCGCGGACCTGGTCGTCGAGGCCGGCCTGATGGACCGGGAAGAGGTCACCAAGCAGCTCTCGCCCGCGCGCCTGTCGGGTCTGGAGACCGCGACGGCGGCGATCCCGGTGATCGCGGCCGAGGACGACTGAACCCGTCACCCGGTGCAGCGGGGCGGACCCTCCAGCGCGGCACGGGTCCGCCCCTCACCGGACGTCCGTCCCGCACG
>JBASAE010000630.1:0-3300 GCA_049654285.1 Microbacterium sp. | reverse complement strand
CCGGGAACCCGCTCCCCGGCGTCGCCGGGCGTCCTGGGCGCAGGAGCCGTGACCGTCACCTCAGCTCACCCGCCTGCTTCACCAGCGACTCCACCGCGTCGACGTTGCGCACGCCGGCCTCGGTGGCGGGGAAGTCGACGACGATGAAGCGCTCGTGCACCACGGCGTCCAGCTCGGCGGTGACCGGGTTCGCCTTCAGCAGGGCGATCTTCTGCGCGGCGGAGTTCCAGGCCGAGTCGACCAGCACGATCACGTCGGGGTTCGCGTCGGCGACCAGCTCCCACGAGGTCGAGGTCCAGCTGTCGGCGACGTCGGCGAACGCGTTCTTCAGCCCGGCGGCCGACATGATCATCTCCGGGGCGCCGATGCCGGCGCCGACGAACGGCTGATCCTTGCCGGAGGAGTACCAGACGGCGGTGAGCCCGTGCGTGTCGGGGACGATCGCCTTCAGCTGCGCGCGCTGGGCGGCGACGAGCCGGGCCGCGGCGTCCTGCTCGCCCACCAGCTCGCCCGCCTCGGTGAAGCCGGCGAAGACCTGGTCGAAGGTGAGCGGATTCGGCATGTACGCCTTCTCCTTGCAGGCGGCCGGGGCGACGTAGGTCGTGATGCCGAGCTTCTGCAGGGCGTCGCGCTCGCCGACGCCCTCGACGGAGAAGTTCGACTCCCAGCCGGCGAAGACGAGGTCGGGCTCCAGGGCGAGCACCGTCTCCTTCGAGGGCAGCTTGTCCGAGAGGACCGGGATGTCCGCGCCGGCGGCGGCCAGGTCGTGCGGCAGCGGGCCGTCGGAGAACGCGGACCCCACGATGCGGTCACCGGCTCCGAGCGCGAGCAGCAGCTCGAGGGCCTGTGACTTCACCGTGACGATGCGCTGCGGGGGAGTGCTGCCGACGGTGATCTCGGTGCCGCAGTTGTCGATCGAGACGGGCGCGGTCGTGGTCGCGTTCGTCGAGGGGGGTGCGGATGGCGGGACGGCTGCTCCGGCGCTGCAGGACGCCAGGGCGGGCGCGGCCAGCAGGACGAGGGCGAGCGCGAGGGTGCGCAGAGGGCGGGACATGGTGGCTCCGGAGGGGTCGGTGAACAGCGATATTCGCAGTCCAATGACCGGACCACCTGCGTGCCGGCCAATCGAGCCGACGGATTCATCATCCCATGCGGACGACGCTTGTGAATAGTACTGGATTTTGGATCCAGGATACGACATGATGGGGACGAGCCGCCGAGCACGCGGATCGCGCACGCGAGCGCGTGCTGTGAAGAAGGCGCCCGGCCGACCGGGCCGAGCACCGTCGAGAGGATCCCATGCAGACCACACCCGTCGAGTTCTTCAGCGAAGGACAGCGCATCTCCGCCCTCTGGCGCACCCCCGACGCACCGGGCCCCTACCGGACCATCGTGCAGGGGCCGGGCTGGCTGGGCCTCAAGGACGCCAAGCTGTACGTGCGCTACCACGAGGCGCTGGCCTCGGCCGGCTTCGCGGTGCTCGTGATCGACTACCGCGGCTTCGGCGACTCCGAGGGCGACCGCGGATACCTCTCGCCCGCCTGGCAGCTGCAGGACCTGGTCAACGCCGTGACCTACCTCACCACCCGTGACGACGTGATCGCCGACGCGATCGGCGTGTTCGGCACCGGCGGCACGGGCGGCGGCAACGCCGTGCTGCTCGCCGACGTCGATCCGCGCATCAAGGCCGCCGTCAGCCAGGTGCCCGTCGCCGACGGCGAGGACTGGCTGCACCGGATGCGCAGCGAGTACGAATGGCTCGACTACCTGAAGGCGCTCGACGAGGACCGCAGGCAGCGCGTCGTCACCGGCGCCGGCCGCATCGTGCATCCCCGCGAGGAGATCATGATCCCCACCGCCGAGCGCCGCGCCACCAAGGTCAAGGCCGACGTCGACGACCGCATCCCCACCGCCGTGCCGCTGGCCTGCGCCGAGGGCATCATCGCCTACCGGCCGATCGATGCGGCCGCCCGCCTGACCACTCCGCTGCTGGTGATCGGCGTCGAGGGCGACGCGACCACGCCCACCGACCACGCCGAGGCGCTCTACGAGGCCGCGCGGGGTCCCAAGCAGCTCATCATGCAGCGGCACACCACGCACTACGCCGCCTACGACACGTACTGGGAGCAGACCACCCCCGTGATCGTCGGCTGGTTCGACGAGCACGTGCGCCCGGCACACCTCATCCACCGTTCCGTCACGTCCCCGGCATCCGGAGACGCCGTCACCCCTCAGGAGGTCACCGCATGACCATCGAACTCGCCATCACCGGCGGCACCGTCGTCACCCCCGCAGGTCCCGTGCAAGCCGACCTGCTCGTCGCGGACGGCAAGGTCGCCGGCATCGTCGAGCACGGCGCCGTGACCGACGCCGCCCGCACGATCGACGCCACCGGCAAGCTCGTGCTGCCCGGCATGGTCGACGTGCACGTGCACACCCGCGAGCCCGGCTACGAGCACAAGGACGACGTCTACACCACGAGCGTGCAGGCCGCCGCGGGCGGCGTGACCACGATCTTCGGGATGCCGAACCTCAAGCCGCCGACGACGGACGTCGCCACCCTCACCGACGTGTTCGAGCGCTACGCCTCGTCGTCGATCGTGGACTGGAACCACAACCCGGCCCCCACCAAGTTCGACGAGATCGCCGGCATGAGCGAGCTCGGCATCCGGGCGTACAAGATCTACATGGTCGTCGACACCGGCCGCGACTACCCGCACCCCTCCGGCACGGGCATCCACGACCACGGGCACCTGCTCGAGATCATGGACCACATCGCCCCCACCGGGAAGCGCTTCATCGTGCATCCGCACGACCAGGCGCTGATGGACTACATCGAGGGGCAGTACCTCGCCCGCGGCGAGAACACCCCGCAGGGCTACGCCTCGGCCTACGCCGCCCGCGAAGGCGTCATCTGGGACACCGCGGTCGACGTGGTGCTGCGGCTCGCTGAGGCGTCGGGATGCCCGGTGCACATCGCCCACATCCAGACCCGCCGCTCGATCGAGGCCGTCCGCCGCGCCAAGGCGCGCGGCATCGACGTGACCTGTGAGGTCAACCACTGGGCGCCGTTCCTGTCCACCTGGAACGACGTCGAGACGCTCGGCCCCTACGCGCTCAGCTACTTCGTGCCCGACGACAACCGCGCCGCCGTCTGGGAGGGCATGCGCGACGGCACGATCGACATCGCCTCCAGCGACCACGCCCCGCACACCCGCGAGGAGAAGGAGATCGGCTGGACGCAGATGTGGAGCTCGCACACCGGCACCCCGGGCATCCAGTACTACTACGAGCTGATGC
>JBASAE010000629.1:0-2217 GCA_049654285.1 Microbacterium sp. | reverse complement strand
GGGGAATGCGTCCACGGCCCTCGGAGTCCCGCACACCGCCGAGGTCCCGAGCATCTACGACGTGTTGATCGGCGGCAGGCCGCTCGCCGAGATCGTCCAGCAGAGTCCTGAGCACGAGAACCTGCTCTGCGCTCCCAGCACCATCCATCTGGCCGGCGCGGAGATCGAGTTGGTGGCCCAGGTCGCCCGAGAGTTCCGGCTGCGGCGCGCTCTGGAGGTCTACCTCTCCGAGCATCCCACCGACTTCGTCATCATCGACTGCCCGCCGTCGCTCGGACTGCTCACGATCAACGCCTTCACCGCGGCGTCCGAGGTGTTCATCCCGATCCAGTGCGAGTACTACGCGCTCGAGGGGCTTAGCCAGCTGCTCGGCAGCATCCAGATGATCCAGCAGCACCTCAATCCCGAACTGCATCTCTCGACGATCCTGCTCACGATGTACGACGGACGTACGCGTCTGGCGCAGCAGGTCGCCGATGAGGTGCGCAACCACTTCCCGGCTCAGGTGCTGAGGACGGTGATACCGCGGTCGGTGCGGGTGTCCGAGGCCCCGAGCTTCGGACAGACCGTGATCGCCTACGATGGAACGTCGGCCGGGGCGATCGCCTATCGGGAGGCAGCGGTCGAGATCGCGTCGCGCACGCAGAAGAAGGAGCAGTGATGGCCAAACGCACGGGGTTGGGTCGGGGGATCGGGGCGCTCATCCCGACGGCGGATCAGGCTGAACGTCCGGTGGACGTCTTCTTCCCCGGCGCGTCGAAGACGGCGGTGGATGTCTCGACCATCGAGACGCAGCAGGACGCCGATCTCGGTGAGGTCCCCGGGATCCGCCTGGTACAGGTCGACCCGCAGCAGATCGTCCCGAACCCGCGTCAGCCGCGCACGCACTTCGACGCCGAGGATCTCGCGGAGCTGGTGCACAGCGTCCGCGAGTTCGGCGTGCTGCAGCCGGTGGTCGTCCGGCGTAACGCCGATGGCGCCTATGAGCTGATCATGGGGGAGCGGCGCACCCGTGCCGCACGGGAGGCCGGTCTTGACTCGATCCCGGCGATCGTGCGCGAGACCGCCGATGAGGACCTGCTGCGTGACGCGTTGCTGGAGAACCTGCACCGGTCCGAGCTCAACCCGCTGGAGGAGGCATCCGCCTATCAGCAGCTGCTCGAGGACTTCGGCATCACCCAGGATCAGCTGGCGACGCGCATCGGTCGCTCCCGCCCGCAGATCAGCAACACGATCCGGCTGCTGAAGCTTCCGATGTCGGTGCAGCAGCGCGTGGCCGCCGGGGTGCTCTCGGCGGGGCATGCGAGGGCGATCCTCTCCCTGGAGGATCCCGAGCGGATGCAGCGCCTGGCCGACAAGGTCGTGAACGAAGACCTCTCGGTGCGCGCCACGGAGCAGGCGGCCAAGGATCTTCCCGCGACGACGGGGAAGACCCCGAAGCCGCAACCGGGTGCGCGCCGCGCGTATCTCGACGACGTCTCCAGCAAGCTGGGGGATCGGTTGAACACCCGGGTCCAGATCACCCTGGGTGCAAGAAAAGGCCAGGTCAAGATTGATTTTGCTTCAATCCAGGATCTGAACCGCATTCTCTCCGAGCTCGGCGAGGAAGGGTACGGCTCCCGCTGACACCGGATGTTTCACGTGAAACACCCGCGTCTGTAGGCCTCGCGGCGAAGGGGATTCCTCGACTCGATCGCCGCCTTCCCTCACTCGATGACCGGGACCCGGTGGCGCTGCGCGGAGTGAGAAGAACCACATCCCTCCCCGAGTGGCGCGCGACGACCGGTGGAACTGCTCATCCGCCGTTCACGTCGGGTTCACGGGCATCCGCGAGTCTGGGCGCATGTCACCCGCTCTCACCCATGCCTCCCGCCGTGTCGCGACGATCGCGATGACCATCGCTCTCATCGGCGCATCCCTGCTGATCGCGCCGTCCGCACAGGCCGCCCCGAAATGTCCGACGCCGGCCAAAGGGATCCGTGCCATGAACATGTGCGCCCAGCCCGGAGATCTGATCGACGTACGTATCGGCGACGTGCTCCCCACGCAGCCCTCTCTCGGTTACGACGAGGTCTATTACAAGCTCGGTCGGTACACGCTGGGCAAGGACAAGGTCAACAAGAAGTTCGACGACTGGTGCGAGGCGAACGGTCAGGGCGAGGCCGCTGCCGCTGCTCCCGAGGCCCGTCTCGACGACCCGACCAGTTTCAGCTGCAC
>JBASAE010000628.1:0-3994 GCA_049654285.1 Microbacterium sp. | reverse complement strand
GCCCCGCCTCGTCCACGACCCGCTCGGCCTGCTCGAGCCGCGCGTCGACCGCCGCCCGACGACCCCCGAGCGCCAGTTCCGCCGCGCGACGGCGCTCGTCGAACCGGGTCTGCACGTCTTCGAAGCGCTCCGTCCCGAACAGCCGGCGCAGCAGCCTCTGCCGCTCTCGACTGTCGGCCAGCAGGAAATCGGCGAAGCGGTTCTGGGCGAGCAGGATCACCTGCAGGAACTGCTCCTGCGTGAGCTGCAGGATGTCGGAGAGCTCGTTCGCCACGTCGACCGCGCGCGCCGCGCGGCCGACCCATCCGGCGCCGGTCAACTCCTCGAGGGACACCGCCGCCGCCTGCTTCGTGAGCCCGCCTCCGCGTCGCGCCGGGCGCAGGTAGTCCGGCGACCTCGTCACCCGGAAGCGACCCGCGACCGTGCTGAACTCGACGACGACCTCGGTCGGTTCGTCGGGATCGCTGTGGTCGCTGCGCAGCCGCCTGTCCCCGCTGTCGTATCGCGGGACGCCGCCGTACAGTCCGAAGCACACCGCGTCGAGGATGCTCGACTTGCCCGCCCCGGTGCGCCCGCCGATCAGGAAGATGCCGTCGTCGGCGAACGCGTCGAAGTCGACGATCTGGCGACCGCGGAACGGCCCGAACCCCTCGATCTCCAGACGATGCAGCCTCATCGGACGGCCGCGCTCACACCAGTGCCTCCGCCCGGGCGCGTTCGTCGAGCACCTCACGGATCAGCTCGGCCTCGCGTTCGCCAGCCCCCTGCCCGGCGCGCACGTGCTCGAGGAACGCCTCGATGCGCTCGACGTCGGTGACCGCGCCCCGCAGCCGCTGGGAGTACGACCGTTCCTCCTCACGTCCTGCACCCGCCGGAGCGTGCTGCACCAGCGCGCAGTGCGGGAAGCGCTCGCGCAGCCGACGCATCGGCTCGCGCTGCGGCAGGGCGTCGGTGTACACCGCGCACACCCAGTCGTCCGCGTGCGCCGCCGCGTTCTCGTCCGAGAGGATCTCGTCGAGGGGACCGGTCAGGGTCACCAGCCGGCGCGGCACCGGCAGCGCGAGCCATTCCACGGAGGCCAGCCCGTCGGCGTCCAGCTCGACCAGCCACGACCCACGCGGCTTGTGCTGCTCGCCGAAGCTGTAGTGCAGAGGCGCGCCCGAGTACCGCACCCGATCGACGGGTGCCTGGCGCCCGTGGATGTGCCCGAGCGCCACGTAGTCGGGACCGTCGAACGCGGCCAGCGGCACGAGGTCGAGACCGCCCTGGCGCACCTCCCGCTCCAGCCCGGTCGTGACGTCCACCCCGGCGGCGAAGCAGTGCGCGATAGCGACCGAACGACCGGGATGGGCGGCGATGCCCCCGCGCACGAGGTCCATCGCGTGCGCCATGGTCTGCGCCTGGGTGCGCGGCCCTGGGCCGCCCGCGAGGGAGTCGGCCCAGTGCTGTCGCACGATCGCGGGCTCGAGGTAGGGGATCCCGAAGAACCGCACGGGCCCGTGCTCGTCGTCGACCGTGATCGGTGACGAGATCGCCCGCGGATCGGTGAGCACGTGGATGCCGTCGCGCAGCAGCCGGGAATGGAACCCCAGCCGTGCGGCGGAGTCGTGGTTGCCGCTCGTGACGATCACCTGCGCACCGGTCTCGTGCAGCGCGAAGAGGACGTCGTCGAGGAGGGTGTACGCGGCGGCCGCGGGGGTCGCCGAGTCGAAGACGTCGCCCGCGACGAGCACGACGTCGACCCGATGCTCGCGCACCTGCTCGACCATCACCGCGAGCACCTCGGCCAGCGCCGCGAGCGTGGAGTGCCCGTGGAACGTGCGGCCGATGTGCCAGTCGGAGGTGTGCAGGATTCGCATGCCTCCACCGTAGGGAGGGCCATCGACATCGCCCTTGAGGCGTGCCGCGAACCGCGCGACGCCCGCCCCTAGCGGCGCGGTCGCTCCCGCAGCAGGCGCTGCTTCTCGGGGTGGGCGGCGAACCAGTCCGCCACGTACCAGCAGACCGCGTCGATCCGTCGGTCTCCGCGACTCTCGATGTCGGCGACGGCACCCTCGACGATCCTCGCGGCGATCCCCTGCCCACGGAACACGGGGAGGGTGAACGCGCGCGTGAGCGCCACGGTGCTGCCGTCGTCCCGGTAGTCGAGCACGCTCACGAGCACCCCGTCCCGGGTGAGCGTGTAGCGCGATGCGTCCTGCTCGTCGGCGAGATCGAACCGACCGGAATCCGCGTGAATCGTCACGCCTCCACGCTACGACGGTTTCGGACGTCCGGGCGCGTCGCGGAACCGGCCCGTTTTGACACGAGGAGTCATCCTGAGAAATAATGCGTCCATGACCACCAACGCACGCCCCATGTCCGCCCAGGAGGCGAACGGGACTGCCGGCATGATGATGGCCGGCTGCGTTGGCGTGTGTTGCCGAATGTGTTGCTAAGGCGCAACCTGTCCTTTCCGCTCAGGGATTCCGCCATCTGCGGACGCTGAGCCCCGGGCACCCCACCCGTGTGCCTGTCCCCGGCTCCGCCGGTCCTTCGTGCAACGCATCAGAGCCCTCGGCTCACGATCCCCAAGGATTCTCATCATCATGTCGAACACCGCCCTTCTCGAGCGCCCCGTCGCCGCTCCCCGCACCTCCCCGGTCCGCCCCGTCTCCCCTGAGGACGCGGCCGCCGATCTGCCTTCCGTCCGCTCGCCGCGCGGCTTCGCGCTCTACGTCGGCCTCGACGAGATCAAGGCCGCCGAATCGGGCGTCAGCCTGCCGCTGCTCGTCGACGCCCTGCGCCGCACACTCGCGGAGCTCGCACCGAACGCCGAGACCCATGCGACCGTCGCGCTCGCGCCGCACGGCTCGGGCGGCCGCGACCTCGACGTCGTGCGGCTCGCGCTGCACGAGCCCGGCGCGATCGCGCGCTCCAAGGCCGCCGAGGAGAGCGAGAAGGACGAGAGGCAGGGCGTCGTCGTCGACATCTCGCGCAAGCGCGTGCTGATCGACGCCGAGTCGGCTGCGCTCACCTACAAGGAGTTCGAGCTGCTGCAGTACCTGGTGCTGCGCGAGGGGCGCACGATCGAGCGCGCGGAGCTGGTCTCGGCGCTGTGGCAGTCCCCCGACGACGAGGCCCCCGGCGAACGCACCATCGACGTGCACGTGCGCCGGCTCCGCGCCAAGCTCGGTCGTTACGAGGACATCGTGCGCACGGTGCGTGGCGTCGGCTACCGCTTCGACCGTCACGCCGATGTCGCGATCCACTACGGCCACGGCACCCCGTCACCCGACCGCTTCTGACCGTCCGGTGCACGCCTCCCCTCCCTCCGATCCGGTGACGGCGGGAGAGCGGGCGCCGGCGACAGGGCGCGATGTCCGGGGGCACGCATAGAGTGAACGCATGCAGGAGGTGAGCGCATGACGATCACTGTGGATGCCGAGCCTCAGACCGTACGGGAGACCGTGTACCGTCCGACGCATCCGCTCAACCTGATGGCGACCGTCGGCATCCTGCGACGCGGGAACGGCGACCCGACGATCGTCGTCGACGGCCCGACGGTCTGGCTCGCCTTCCGCACCGATGCCGGCGTCGCGACCCTCGCGCTGCGCACGGCGCGCGACACGATCCGCGCGACGGCCTGGGGGCCGGGCGCGTCCGAAGCCCTCGACGCCGTGCCGCGACTCTGCGGGGCCGACGACGATCCCACCGGGTTCGACGCCTCCCGGCATCCGCTCATCGCCGAGGCGGCGCGACGTCATCCAGGCATCCGGATGACGCGCACCGGCCGGGTCTTCGAGGCCCTGGCCGGGGCGATCATCGAGCAGAAGGTCACCGGGATGCAGGCGTTCGGCGCATGGCGACAGCTCGTGACCCGATACGGCGAGCGGGCGCCGGGCCCGACGCCGCGGCCGATGTGCGCTGCGATGGACGCCCCGGGCTGGCGCCGGATCCCGTCCTGGGCGTGGCACCGCGCGGGGGTGCAGCCGCCACAGTCGCGCACGGTCGT
>JBASAE010000627.1:0-1651 GCA_049654285.1 Microbacterium sp. | reverse complement strand
CCTCCACGAGCTGTTCGAAGACCATCTGGAAGGCGTCGCGGTCAGAAGGCGAGAAGGCGACCAGGAAGACGATCTGCACGCGGGAGTCGCCCCAGGCCGTCGATGGATGGGCGATGCCGACCGCGATCGAGGTGCGGTCGCTGTCGGCGCCGATGGCGTGGGGGATCGCCACCGCGTCGATGAACGCCGTCGACGACAGCCGTTCCCGCTCGATCACCCGCTGCACGTAGCCGTCGTCGACCGCGCCGTCGCGCACCAGCAGCTCGCCCA
This sequence comes from Microbacterium sp., assembly GCA_049654285.1. Taxonomy (GTDB): domain Bacteria; phylum Actinomycetota; class Actinomycetes; order Actinomycetales; family Microbacteriaceae; genus Microbacterium. Next base: position 1,381 of record JBASAE010000627.1, on the reverse strand, counting down.
GCCCCTCGATGATCTGCTCCGGGGCCAGGCCGGTGACGTCGGGCAGGAACGCGGTCGGGCGGAAGTACCTCTCGAGCTCGCCGCGCAGCCGGGAGAGCCGGCGCGACCGGCGGATGCGGGAGACCGCCGTCTGGATGCGGTCGACGTCCGCATCGGTCAGGAAGGGCTGGAGGGGGATCACCGGCACCGTGGTCTCCGTCGTGTCCGAGGTGCTCAGGATGAGGTCGGGGAGGGGCTCGGAGGGCGAGGTGTCGGGCGACGTGCGCACGTCGACGACGTTCAGCACATTGCCGAGGGCGCGTTCGACGTGGACGCGGAGCAGGTCTCTGGTCTCGGGATAGCCGGGGCAGACGATGACGGCCGTCAGCCGGTGCTCCTCCCACTTGCCCTGCTCGATGAACGCTCCCAGGTGCATCGCGATGTAGGCGATCTCGTCATCCGGGATCGCGACGTCGAGGTGCTCCCGCAGGCCCGCCGTGATCGTCACCGCGATGTCGAAGATCAGCGGGTAGGAGGACTTCAGGGAACGGGTGAGGGAGTTCTGCGACCAGGCGCCGAGCTTCGCCCGACGGCGGAGCACCTGGATGTGCAGGCTGAGGCGGCGCACGAGCTCCTCGTGCAGGAGGTCCACGCGGAACTCGTCGGACGCCTCCGCGAGCAGCGACCGTACGGTCTCCTCGATCTCGGGATCGACCTCGGGCAACGCACGGTGACCGATGTGCTCCGGGTCAACGATGACGCGGGTGAGCAGGACCGCCGCCAGCCGGGCGGCCTCCCCGCTGGTGAACCGCACGCCCAGGTGCCGCACGGCGAGCACCGACAGCAGCTCGGCGACCTCCTGGGCCCGGGGGTCCGGCGGCTCCGCCGCGGCCAGATCGATCTGCGCCGATCGACCCGACCGGTCGGCGGCGATCGCCAGCTGCAGCAGCGTGTCGGCCGCGCCCATCTCGTTGAGCGCGTACCCGTTGCGCGCCAGGTGCTCGTCGAGAGCGGTGCGGAACGATCCGAACACGAGATGTCCCGGTGAGCCGGGGACGAAGGCGTCCCGGATGCTCTCCACGGTGAGCTCGCGTCCCGGGGAGGCGGTCTCCTGCCGCAGCACCCAGGCGAGGAATGCCCGTCGCGACGCCTCGGTCCCCACGAGCTCCACCCGCGACCCCCGGCGCAGGAGCGTGAGGGAGTGCCCGGCGAGCTGCCGGCGCAGGCGGACGAGGTCGGCCTCGAGCGTCGGATCGGAGACGTGGAAGCCCTCGGCGACCTCGTCGACGTCGATCCCGGATGCGGCGTCGAGGAGCATCCTGCCGATGGCGAGCAGCCTGCGGGCCGGGGTCGCGGCGATCCTCCCGCGATCCTCCTGCAGGGCGGTCTCCGCCGCGGTGGC
>JBASAE010000626.1:0-7257 GCA_049654285.1 Microbacterium sp. | reverse complement strand
ACACTCAATGTTACATCGAGGAATATGCAAATGATCAGGGTCGTCTCAGCGCACGCCTGCGTCAGAAAAACACAGGGAAGAAGGTTGACCTTGGATTCACGGATGCAGCCTCGCGCCACGCATTCCTCTCGTTCCTAAGCGGATCCAAGAGACACCAGAAAGATGTTCCAGGTGTGTTCGATAAGGACGATGAGGGTGACTGCGTTATCGTTTCGGGCGACCTTGACTTCGACGCGCCCGACGAGATTCGATATGTCCCGAACGAACAGCTCTCGTATTACATCGCCTGATACCCAGTTGCAGTCCGTCCGAAGGAATCCTCCAAAAACTTGGCAGTGATGGGGTTAACGGTTTCGTTGCGGCGGATGTAGTGCTCTCGCGTGATCGAGGGGTCGCTGTGGCCGAGTAACTCGGAGGCGAGCTGCAGTCCTCCAATCTCGTTGATCGCGGTTGCTGCGGTTCGACGGAACCGGTGCGGAGTGACGTCAGGCACTCCTGTCTGCTCCATCACGTCGCGAAGCTGTCTGCGGATGTTGTTCGTCGTGTGCGGTGTCCCGACGCGAGTGGAGAACAGCAGCGTGTCCGGATGCGTGAATCGAATCGTCTCGATCCTCGCGCGCATGGCACGGAGCGCAAACCCGGGAAGCGCGACCCGGCGAACGGAGCGGGCAGTCTTGGGGTGATCTTGGCGGTGGGTGGGTTCTCCCCTACGGCTCACAATCGTCCCAGAGATCCGCACCGACGGTATCGGCGCGTCCAGGTCGAGGTCGCCAAGGCGGATTGCGAGGACTTCGCCGATGCGTGCTGAGGTGCCGAGCATGACCTCCACGACCTGCCCGAGCTGTCCATCCGGTCTCGGTCCCGCCTTGATCGGTCGATGCTCCCACGCGCTGATACCTACACGGATGGCTTTGAGCTCGTCCCAGGAGAAGATATCCGGAGTGCGGACTGGGCGGCGGAGCCTGGAGACATGGTCCATCGGGTTACGCGGAAGGACCTCGTGGCGCACTGCGAGTCCGAGGGCGAGGCGGAGGACGACGCGTGCTTGGCGTGCCCGGTTGTAGCTCTGTTTCGCGAGCTGTTTGAGGAAGTAGTCGCAGCGAGCGACGCCGATCTCGCGGAGGGTGACGTCTTTGAAGAACGGCAGCACGAGGGTGCGCATGTTGCGTTCATAGAGCAGCTTCGTCGTTCTTGAGAGTCGGTCTTCGAGGTTCATGTCTTCCAGCCAGTACGACACCAGCGCCGGGAAGGGGCTGTCGGCGGTCATCCCAGTGAAGCCAGGCTGGAATAGGTCGCGTTCGGCGAGCTTTTTCTTCAGCAAGCGTTCAGCTGAGGGGTTTGTCGCGCCAGTGGCTTGTACGTGCCGGCTATTCCCGTCCCAATCGCGGTATCGTGTGCGAGCAAGGTAGCGTCCGCCTGGCGTGCGCGTAGTGGTGATACTTCCGAAGGTGCCGATCGGTGTGCGAGGTCTAGCCACGAACGCACCCCTCCGAAATCTCGTGCGAGGCGGAGCTCTGTGAGGGCCTTGCGCTGTGGAGTTGTTGTTGCATCATTCAAGTCTGGGATGCGGTCTATCCTCCTCGTGCATACCCCGTCACGGAGACGGTCGTCCATGGTTGGAACCTCCTTTGACGATCTAAATAAGCGCACGGCGAAGGTGATGCTCCCGAAGTCAGCCCTGGGTTACAACAACACTCATTGAGTGCCCCAACCAGGAAAAGTCTGTATCCTCGTTCATCACCTTGAAATCGTTGATTTCACGAGGGTCTTCCGACGGTCAGTGCGTATCGGTTTCCAATCTAGCTGTGCCTCGAAGTGATGTTCGTGGGCCGGTGGTGACGCCACTTGAGACGGCTGGAACCCCGGTCGCCCCCATGCGTTGCGGCGGGCAGGTGTCGAGTCCAAGCCCAGTAGTTGTCGCGTCGGGCGCAAGCTCGCACGAGGCTAAACGCCAGCGACGTCCGATGCGCCAAGGATCTCGGCGGCGTTGAGATCGTGGGCCGCGCACATTTCGTCGAAGTGATCGGAGTCGACTGCGTTAATGAACTCGAATGCTGCACGCAAGACGGTGATTGCTTCACCGATCCTGACGGGTTTGCCGATGTCGGCTTCTTCGTTGTGTGATTGGCGATGAACGAATCGAGTGACTCGTTGGCGCAGGGGGTCGGTGACGGCCTTGGCTTCAAAGGCTCTGCGCATAGATCCTTCGAAGTCGCCGATCTTGCTGGGGTACTTGAAGGCAAGAAATGCCTCAAGCATCTGCCGCGCTGCATTGGGAATGATTGCGCTTGCCTCGAGCTCTGTGGCGAGGTCTCCTTCGGTGGCGTCGACTCGGAGAACGTCAGCGACACGCCAGAAGAGGTAGTGATACTGGGAGCGCAGCTTCTTCCGCAGTTTCTCGTCTGTCCACGAGATCATCGTTGGACGGCGGCGCGTGGTCCCGTCGGGGTGGTTCTGGTAGCGGGCTCGGAGCTCATAGATCGAGTACTTGCAGTCCTTCTTGACGCTCGGAGGTAATCGGTCGAGTTGGTTACTCCACATACGGAAGAGCTCAAAACTGTGGGTGAGCAGGATAACCTGATGTTGAGAGCTATTGCCGACCAACGTGCTCCAGAGGTGACTGGACGCGCCAACCAAGATCTCTTGGTCGAGGCTCGAAACGGGATCGTCAATGACGACGGTCGCGTTGATGTTGCGGGTCTTTTCATCGCGCAGGCTGCACAGGAAGTAGAGCAGGGAAATGGCTGTCTGTTCGCCTTCACTGAGTGCCGTTGCAGGCTTACCGTTGCGTTGGATCGAGTATCTATCGTCTTGTTTGGCGAAGACGAGTTCGTCGCGACCGAGGAGGCTTGCCACATCTCGCGTCAGCTCCTCCGCCAATGGTGAGGGGTCAAGGTCCGTTACATTGATGCGTTCGCGTTCTGCGGAGAGGGCTGTTTGTTCCTTTTGGAGCTCATCTGCGGACTCAGACTGCTCTTTAGCCTCCGCGAGGCGCGCGCTGTAGTCGGCAACGATCGATGCCAGGCGTGCTTGTTCGACCCTGCGTGCAGCATCGTCCACGGCTTCTTGGTACGAGGCAGACCGGGTATTGTGCTGCTTGAGGACGTCATTGAGCGGCTCAAGGCTAATGGAGACCGCACCAGGGAGCTGGTCAATTTCAAGGACGCCGAAGGGCGAAGCATGCTTCTGGGCGATCTGTGAACGCAGCGCGGCAATGCGTTCGCGGTACGCTTCAGCAGCGTTGCTTAGCTGCCGCACGCATGCCTGGTACTGATCCAGGAGATCTGTGTAGAGATGCCCCGGTTCTCGGACCGAAGTTAGCGTGTCTCCGAGCGTTTGCTCTTCTCGCTCAAGACGCTGATCGAGTGTCTGGAGCTGTTCCTGCAATCGCTTGAAGCTCTCGTCAAAATGGTTCTCAAGTGCCTGGCGACGCTCTTCGGTGATCGTGCTCGCGCAAAACAGACATTGGTCGCGATGACCGTGAAGCCGAAGACCTTGCTGCACCCAGGACTCGTTGGCCGGGTTCCCGGACAGCCCTTCCAAGGCAGCGTTCGTGATCGTCTGCCGGAGCACGGACGAAACATCATCTTGAATCGCTTGCAGGTTGAAAGTGACCTGCGCGATCGGGTCAATCGGGTCGAGTCGCTGACCTTGTACGACGCGAAGGTCGGCTGCCATCTCCTCGTCAGAGCGTTGATGGACCACCTCGTCGATTCCCGGGAGCGCTTCGGAGACCCGTCGTGCGTCGTAACCGCGTGCGGAATAGCGACCACCGGCAGCCTGCAATTCTTGGCCAATCGTTCGTGCAGTATCGGTTGCAAGCTTCCTCGCAGCCTTGCTCGCTGAGTCTGCGGCCTTACGTGTGCCGGGCAGAGTGGAAGAGAGTTCTTCGAGTCGGGCATCGATCTCAGCGATTCGCTGGTCTCTCTGAACGTTAGGTTCGCCGAGCACGAGCAACGGGAGGGCGTCGCTGCGACCGTTGAGATCGAAAAGCAAGTTCTTGCTGACGAACTGCTTGTCGAACACCCTCAGCCGAGACCAGAAGGGATCTGACCGGTCAGACACTTGCCGCTTCGTCGCCGCAGCATCATGGACATCGATGTGGAGGACGGTATCGCTCGGCTCCTCGGACGTCATTTGAGACAAAACGCGCGCCAGTGTGCTCTTGCCGCTGCCATTGCCTCCGTAGATGACATTGATCCGGGCAAGGTCTTCCACAGAGCTGGGCATAGACCAGCCGTCCAGGATGCCCGCGTGTTGGGAACCCTGAACCCTAGTGACTTTCCTCATCATCACCACCCGTCGGTGGTTGTCATGGTGCTGGCGCGGGATTGAGAGCGGGAGGGACGGTGCCGGTGCATTGAGGTTCCTGACCGACGGGAACCTGTGGTCGGCCGTCTATCGTCGCGAGATCAACATCGTGACTCTAGACTCTCCGAAACCAGGCGGGAACACCACGCGACACGCTGATCACGCCCGCGCACTTGCGCCGCGGTGCCGACGTGCCTCCTGAATCCGCGCCCGCGCAAGGAGAACGAGGCTCCAAGGACCGAAGAAGAGGAACTTCAGCCCGTTCCACAGTGCCCAGAAGAAGGCCAGGTAGAGCCATTTGCTCCAACCGTGCTCGATGAGACCGGTGCAGGTGGCTGCAATCAGCAGGTAGATGACGCCGAGGAGCATCGCGGGGATTCCCCATTTGAGGCCGCGTCGGGTGCGCAGCTTGTCGAGGAGGATGTTGGTGGGCATCCAGCGGCGCAGGAACATGCGGGCGTGGATGCTGGCGTTCCAGAGTCGGTTCAGGAGCATGATGTGGGCCTCACTTTCGCACGCAGGACTATCGCGGTGTGGCTGGTCCTGAGTGGTTGAGGGCCCGAGATACTTCTCGAACGGTCTGCCTCACCCCGCGTGCGGGGATCGGCGCGTGGTTGCTCCTGCCACCATCAGGATACCCACCGCTCCAGCAAGAAGGAAGACCACGAGACCGAGGCGCTTCTACGTCGCGGTGTCTACAGCCTGCGCTCATCCCGTCGCGGCGCGACCTCTCGTATCTGGTCGTCTGGAACTTGGTTCAAGCGTGTGAGTGTGTCGCGGGTGCGTTCGTAATCGATCCGCTGTGCATCATCGGCGGGCACTGGCCCGAGAGCACTTGTTGAGGTGATGCCCCACCGGTCACGGTACGCGGCAACCGCGCGAACCATCTGCTTCCGGGCCTCGTGGTCGAGGTCTCCGAGCATGGCCAGCCACGGTGCGGGCTGCTCGATCGCGGCCTGGGTGAGCGCGTCGAGGCGTTCGCTCATGAGTTGTTCCCGCTCGTTCAGCGCTGCGCGCATGGCGGGGTCGGTGACGCCGGTCGCTCGTGGAACAAGGCCTGCAATAAGCCCGGCTGCACGTCGCGGGCTGGGCGGGTAGGTGCTGGTGATCTTCTGGGTCCGGTACCTCAGCAGTGACCCGAGATCATCGACACCGTCGAGGTTCCCTGCCTGCACCACCCGCGGGAGGAGCTGCTCGATGTCGTGGCTTGCCGCTTCGAGGCGACGCAGCTCGGCGGTGAGGATCCCGAAGGATTCCGTCTCGACGAGTTCATCGAGTACTTCGGTGGCGAGGCCTCCTTGTTCGAGGAGGCTGGTCCAGCGGTGTTGCTGGGCTTCTTGGGCGATAGTCTCGTACTCCGCCGCAAGTTGCGCCAGCGATCCCCACGTTTCGTGCTCGGCGGTGATGGTGTCGTGTGCGGATGGTTCAGCGCCGACGTGTTGCAGGATGCCGTAGAGGATGCTCCGGGCGGTCATGTGGAGGTCGTCGCGGTGCTGGTGTTCTTCGAGGTGGTGCTGGTCGGTGGCGATGTAGGCGCGGTTGGATTCCCGGCCGCGGGTCATTGCGACGTAGAACGATTCGCGAGTCATTTCCGGCGACGACACGATCGCGTGTGCCGTCGTCACGGTCGAGCCTTGCGCACGGTGCGCGGTGATCGCGTACCCGAGTTCCACGTTCTCGGCGACATACGCGGCGGGCAGGGTGATCGTGGTGCGCCATTTCGAGTGTGCTCGGCGGACCGTGAGGGCTCCGTCATCGTGTGCTCGGGTCACGGTCCAGCGGTCGCCGTTTTTCACCCAGGCCCGCCCGAGCGACAACCGCCGGTCGTTCTTACGCGTGATGACCAGGTCACCACGGGATGCCTCGTTGCCGTCATGGAGCCGGACGCCGTCGAGTGCGACTTCGCCTGCGAGGGTCCGATCGGTCCGGGCACGGGTATTGAGCTGAGAGACCGTATCGAGGGTCTCAGCGATCAACACGGACGTCTTCCCCGCGGCTTGGTCTTGTTGCCAGCCTTGGTAAGCCTGCTCGAGGATCTCCTCGTACCCGCCAGGGGTGATGCGATCGTGGGCGAGATACGTGTCGATGACGTCGGTGTCACCGATCCGCAAGCCGAGGGAGGCGTGTTTTTCCCAGTCGTTTCGGAACCGGCGCACATCCAACAGCTCCGGAGCATCGTCCCGTTCACGCACCAGCATCCCGAACGCCCCACCCGCATCGACGGCAGCGAGTTGCGCCCAGTCACCCACGAGCAGCACCTTCGCACCCGCGGTTTGGGCGTGGGTGGTGATGGTGTCGAGGGCGAGAGTTCCTGCAAGGGATGCTTCGTCGATGATCACGAGCTGACCTGCTTTCAGGTTCCATTTGCCGTGACGGTGCTCGTGGAGCCACTTCGCCGTGTTCTCCGTCGCCACCCCCAAATCACCCGCCAAGACTCCAGCTGCCGCAGCCGACGGTGCGAGTCCGATGACTGAGCCTTTGCCGTGGCGTCGTTCCCATGCCGTGTGGAGGGCTTGCATGGTGGTGGTTTTCCCGGTCCCGGCGGGGCCGACGAGCACATCTAAGGTGCGGCCGGAGATGCCGATCTTCGTGATCGCCTGCTCCTGATCGGGCGACAACGTGTACCCGTCCTTGTTCTCTGTACGGGCGGCCTGCTCAACCCACGCAAGCGGCACCGTCGGCGCAGTGCGATTCTCTGCCGCTGTAAGGAGTCGGTTTTCGGCGGCAAGGACGCGTTCGGAGGAGTACACGGTGGAGGCTTTCGGACGGAACACACTCGTACCATCGGGCTGCTGGAACATGGGCGGGCTCGAGGCCAGCTCCGGCGGCGTCAACCAGAGGGAGGCGTGTTCAGCGGCGTCAACGATCTGCCGCGTGATCGTGTCACGGTCCTGAGCGGTAGCGAACCGCAGCCCCATCGTTTGACGGACAGCTTCGGCGTGGAGG
>JBASAE010000625.1:0-4706 GCA_049654285.1 Microbacterium sp. | reverse complement strand
CGCTCGATGAGGAGACAGACATGCGCCGAGTGGTCGTAGACATCGATGGGATCCGTGTCGACCAGGTCGACGAGCCCCGCCCCGCCACCGGCGAGGTCAGGGTCCGCACCGTCGTCTCGGGCGTCTGCGGGTCGGACACGCATGCCGCCCACGGCCGGCACCCCTTCATCGATCTCCCCTATCACCCCGGGCACGAGGTCGTCGGCATCGTCGATGAGCTCGGAGCGGACGTCACCGGCTTCGCCGTCGGCGACCGTGTGACCGTCGAGCCGACCCTGCCCTGCGGCGACTGCAAGATGTGCCGCACCGGACGCAGCAACATCTGTGAGAACCTCGACTTCTTCGGGTGCGGTCACCCCCAGGGCGGCATGGCGGACTCCTTCACGATCCGCGCCGACCGCCTGCACGCGATCCCCGCGGAGTTCTCCGACGCACAGGCGGCGATGGTCGAGCCGCTCTCCACCCCGACACACGCCGTCGACCTTGCCGGGGGCGTCACGGGCAAGGCCGTGGCCATCATCGGCGCCGGCACGATCGGCCTGCTCGAGCTGCTGGCGTGCCGTGCCGCGGGGGCGGCAGCCATCGTCGTCACCGACCCGCTCCCCGGCAAGCGCGAGCGGGCTCTGGCCCTCGGCGCGACCGCCGCGGTGGACTCCGCAGAGCCCGACCTCGTCGGGGCGATGCGAGCCGCACTGGGCGAGTCCGCCGACGTCGTCTTCGACTGCGTCGCGGTGCAGCCGACCGTCGAGACCGCGGTCGCCCTGGCCGGCAAGGGCGGCACGGTCATGATCGTCGGGGTCCCGAGCGCACCCGTGACCGTCCCCCTCCCGGTCATCCAGGACAGGCAGATCGCCGTGCGCGGCAGTGCGACCTACATGGCCTCGGACTTCGCCGCGGCGATCGAGACCATCCGCACGTTCCCGGACGAGATCGAGAGCCTCGTCACCCTCCAGCTGCCGCTGGACCGGGTCGCGGAGGCGTTCGACGCGGCCACGTCGGGTGAGCACGTCAAGGTGCTCGTCCGCGCGTGATCACCGCGACGTGCGCCCCGCGCACCGCACGCGCTCGGCGCGCGCGCCGGTGCGGATCAGGTCGCGACGACCTCGGGGCCGGCGTCGGAGATCTCCCGCAGGGCGCGCTCTCCGATCTTCCGCTCGGTGACCACGGTGTGGACCTCGGAGAGCGGGGCGACCGCGCACATCGCGTCGAAGCCGACCGTGCGCGCGGTGACCGCGACGATCCGTCGGCGCGACGCCCGGATGATGGCCCGCTTGACGTCCGCCTCCTCCGGGGTGGTGGTGGAGAGCCCGTTCTCGATCGTCAGCCCGTTGCTGCCCAGCACCGCCAGATCGACGGCCAGGTCGCCGATGATGCCACCGACCTCGGCGTCGACGACCGCCTGCGTGATGCTGCGCACCCGTCCGGGCAGCGTGAGCACCGACACCGCCGGATGCTCGAGCAGCAGCAGCGCCGCGGGCAGGTTGTTCGTGATCACGACCAGTTCGCTGTCCAGCGGGATCATCGACGCCACGAACAGCGCGACCGACCCGGAGTCGAGGAACAGGGTGCCCTGGCGCGGCAGCATCTCGGTGACCGCGCGGGCGATGCGGAGCTTCTGCGGCGTGTCCTGCATGCGTCGCTGCGCGAGCGCCAGTTCGAGGGGGGCCGTGGTCAGCAGGCTGATCCCGCCGCGCCGTCGGGTGACGTGCCCCTTCTGCTCCAGCTCGTTGAAGTCGCGCCGCACGGTCTCCGCCGTGACGCCGAGCGCGCTCCTGGCCTCGGCGAGGCCGAGGGTGCCACCGCTGTCGCGAGCGAGTGCGATGATCTTCGCCTGACGCTCGGCTGGATACATGTGAGGCCTCCGACTATCGTGACGAAGCCCATGCTAGCCCGTTTCGTTGCATTTCCTCCGTTGATCATGACTGGATCTGAAAGTAGGATCGGTCTTAGGGGCACGAATCCCACATATACAGCCGCCTTCCCTCAGAAGGTGCAGGAAGGAGCGGCCTGGTGAGTGCCGGATACGTGATCGGCGTCGACGCCGGTCAGACCGCGGTGAAGGCGGTCGTCTTCGACGAGCAGATGCAGATCCGCGGCATCAGCCGTCGTGACAGCCCGCTCGACATGAGCACGCCACGCCACGTCGAGCGCTCCCAGGACGCACTGTGGTCGACGGCGGCGGATGCCATCGCGGGCGCCGTCGCCGACGCGAACGTGAGCCCCGATGCGATCGGCGCAGTGGCGATCGCCGGCCACGGCGACGGGATGCATCTCGTCGACGCCGGCGGCCGCCCGGTGAGCGCGGCGGTCACGGCGATGGACACCCGCGCCCACGGCATCCGCGACGACCTCCTCGCCCAGCCCGATCGCATGCGGACCATCCTGCAGATCTCGGGGCAGTCGCCCGCCGCCGGCGCCCCCGGGATGCTGCTGGCCTGGTTCCTGAAGAACGACCGGGCCACGCTGGACCGCGCCGCCTACCTGCTCTCCTGCAAGGACGTGCTGGTCAGCCGGCTCACCGGGCAGATCGGCACCGACTACTCCGACGCGTGCGCCTCCTTCCTCGACACGGCATCGGCGACCTGGAGCCCGGAGGTCATGGCGGCCTACGGGCTGGACGGCTGGGAGCACCTCAACCCGCCGGTGCGCGGCGGTGGGGAGGTCGCGGGAACCGTCACGGCCGCCGCCGCCGAACGCGCAGGGCTCACCGCGGGAACGCCCGTCCTGGTCGGGGTGCACGACGTGCAGGCGGCGTCGATCGGCATGGCCGCGCTCGTCGAGGACCGGCTCGCGCTCGTCGCCGGCTCGTTCTCGACCAACGGCGTGACCACCCGCAGGGCGGACGTCGACCCGCGGTGGCAGTCCCGGCTGTCCATCACCCCGGACCTTCGCATCGCGATGGCCTCCTCACCCACGGCGTCGCCGTCGCTGAACTGGATGCTGGCGCTCCTCGGGGCGGACTCACCCGGCGAACGCGATGCGCTGTTCGCCGAGGTGGCCGCCCTGCCCGCCACCGACCCGACCCCGTTGGTGCTGCCGTACCTGCTCTCCTCCCCGCTCGGGCCGAGCGCCTCCGGAACGGTCCTGGGCCTGCGCCAATGGCAGTCGCGCGCGCACCTGCTCAAGGGGATGCTCGAGGGGATCGCGCTCGTCCACCACGAGCACACCCGCATCCTCGCGACGAAGTTCCCGTGGACGTCCCCGATCGCGCTCTCCGGCGGGATCTCGCGCTCTCCCGTCTACGCCCGGATGGTCGCCGGCGTCATGCACGAGCCCGTCGTGCCCGTGCGCAACGAGGAGGCGGGGGCGTTGGTCGTGGCTGCGCTCGCCTGGGTCGCGCTCGGCCGCTTCCCCGACATCGTCGCCGCCCAAGAGCTGGTGCCGCAGTCGGAGACCCTGGAACCGGACCCCGAGACGGCCGGCTACTGGGCGCAACGCCGCACGGAGTTCGAATCCGCGAACGAAAGGCTCGAACCGTGGTGGTCCGAGTTCTCCGCACGGGAGGAGGCCGAGGATGCCTGAGTCGATCCCCGCGACGGCGCGCACGCCGGAGCAGCGCTGGGAGTTCATCCTGCAGGAGCTCGCGGCACACGGCAGGGTCGAGGGATCCGGCCTGGCGGCGCAGCTCGGCGTCGCCGAGGAGACCATCCGTCGTGACTTCCGGCGGCTGGAGGCCGAGGGCAGGCTCCGCCGGGCACACGGCGGGGCACTGTCCCTGGCGTTCGAGGTCCAGCTGGTCGAGGACCTCGGCAAACCCGGTTCGGTGCCCGGGCCGCTGTCGCGCGCCGCGGCGCAGTTCCTGCCCGCGCAGGGGTGGATCTACCTCGACGGCGGCGCAGCGATAGAGGGGCTGGCCACACTCATCCCCGAGTCCTCGAACCTGACGGCGGTGGCCGGCTCGGTCGCCGCAGCGCTCAACGCGAGCGGCGGAAGCGGCGTCTCCGTCGTCGCCGTCGGAGGTGCGTCCGCACCGGGCACCGGCATCCTCACCGGCGCCTGGACCATGCAGTCCATCCGCCGTTACTTCTTCGACGTGTGCTTCATCGAGATGCAGGGCATCTCCCCCGCGGGAGACCTGCTCGCGGCATCGACCGAGCTGGCCGCCGGCCGCGAGGCCGTCCTCGGCAGATCCCGCCTCAAGGTCGCCGTGTGGGACGGTGCGAACGCCCTGTCCGCCCGTGTACGGTTCGGCCATCTCGACGAGGTCGACGCGCTGATCTGCCCGGCCGACGCCGATCTCGGCCCCGGAGACCGCAACGGCCTGCGCATCGTCCGCGCCGAGGAGGTCGTGCCGTGAGGGGACTCGTGACGATCACCCCCGCACCCTCGATCGATCTCACCTACGTGCTGCAACGCCCGCTACAGCCGGGCGAGGTGCAGCGCGCGGGTCATGCGGGCATCGAGCTGAGCGGCAAGGGGCTCAACGTCGCCTATGCCGTCGCGCACACCGGCGTCCCGGTCCGCGCCGTGCTGCCGGTGATGCCAGAGGGACTCGCCGCCGTCGACACCGCCGCCTGGGGCGGGATGCTCGTCGCGGCGGAACCGGCTCCGCCGCTACGGATCAACAGCTCCTTCGTCGGCTCCGGCGCCGCGACCAAGGTGAACGCCCCCGCACCTGGCCTGTCCGAGCGCACCTGGGAGTCGATCGCCGAGAAGACCCTCGCCCGGCTCGACGCCGGCGCCGGCTGGGCGGCGCTGTGCGGCAC
>JBASAE010000624.1:0-2827 GCA_049654285.1 Microbacterium sp. | reverse complement strand
GCGATGGCCTTCGCGCCGTACTCGTGCCGAAGGCCGAGTCCGCCGAGGAACTCGCGGCCGTCGCCGGAGCGCTTCCGGGCGTCCCCCTCGTCCCGCTCATCGAGACCGCGGCAGGGCTCGCGGCGTGCGCTGCCATCGCGCGTTCTCCGCACGTCGAGCGCCTGGCGTTCGGCGCACTCGACTTCGGAGCGGATGTGGCGGCGACGAGCACGACCATCCTCGACTTCGCGCGATGTCGCATCGTCGTCGAGTCCCGCGCCGCCGGGCTTCCCGCCCCCTGGGACTCCCCGAATCCGGAGTTCCACGACGGCGACGTGGTGCGTCAGAGCGCGCGGGCGGCGCGAGCCCTGGGGTTCGGCGGCCAGCTCTGCATCCACCCGTCCCAGGTCGCCGTCGTCGCCGAGGCTTTCCATCCGACGAGCGACGAGATCGCCTGGGCACGGCGGGTGATCGACATCGACGGCCAGGGAGGCGCCGTCCAGCTCGACGGCACGATGGTGGACCGCCCGGTGCTCCTCCGTGCGCACGCGATCCTGCAGCACCTCGAAGAGGGCGCCGGATAGTTCGTTAGACTTATCCCGCGCCTTCGTAGCTCAGTCGGATAGAGCGGCCCTCTCCTAAAGGGCAGGTCGCAGGTTCGAATCCTGTCGAGGGCACGATGGGCCCCATCGGCCAGGAGGCTCCGCGCGACGCCCTCTCCGCCCGGCCCCACATCCCCGACTACGCAGCCAGTGCCAGATACCGCTCCCAGCGCGGATCGCTGCGCTCCACACCGCGCACCGTCCACGCGGTGCCGTGCGGTGGCCGCGGGGTGACTCGCAGTTCCCAGCTCATCTCCTGCGGGGTGCGATCGCTCTTGACGTTGTTGCAGCGCAGGCAGCAGGCGACCAGGTTCTCCCAGGAGTCCGCTCCCCCGCGTGAGCGCGGAAGGATGTGGTCGATCGTCGACGCGGTCTTCCCGCAGTAGCCGCATCGGTGCGCGTCGCGACGCAGCACACCGCGGCGCGTCACCGGAACACGACGCGCCGTCGGCACCCGGACGTATCGGGAGAGGATGATCACCGCGGGACGCTCGTAGGATCCGCGGGCGGCCCAGACCGGGTCCCCCTCCACATGCTCGATCACGGTCGCCTTGTCGTTCATCACGAGCACCAGGGCTCTCTTGAACGAGACCACTGCGAGCGGCTCGTATCCTGCGTTCAGTACCAGTGTGCGCATCGTCATCCTCGGGGTCCGGCCGGGATGGCTTCCCGGCTCTCTCCATTCACAGGACGTCGCGCAGGCAGCAGACGAACGCAGGACGACGAAAAAGGGCGCTGTCCCTAGAGACAGCGCCCTTCACGCTCGGCAGGGCCGAGAGGTCCTTGCAGGCAGGGCTGAAGGCTCTGACCATCGAGGGCATCCATGGTGCGGATGCTCGATACCTGATCCATCGGCCTCTCCCGCCTGTGCGACGACGGGTTCAGGTTAGCCCATCCCTGGCGCGACGAGTGAATCGGCCGGCAGAAGCGAGGCGCGTGTCGGCTCAGCCGGCGTTCGCAGCCAACCAGCCGATCGGCTCGACCAGCGATCCGTTGATCTCGACCTCGAAGTGCAGATGGTCGCCGTAGGAGTTGCCGGTGTTGCCGACCTGGCCGATGAGCTGTCCGGCCTGGACGACTTGCCCGGCGGAGACCGCGCGCGTCCCGTAGCTCATATGGGCGTAGGTGGTCGAGACGCGCTGCCCGCCGACGATCCCGTCGATGACGACCGCGACGCCGTAGCCGTAGTACCCCTCGCTCGAGACGCGCACCACGCCGCTGGTCGCCGCGTAGATCGGGGTGTACTGCGGGCAGACCATGTCGGCACCGTCGTGCCCGCTGCCGAGCGTGCGGCTCACGTTGTACGAGCCGAGGGGAAGTGGATAACGCACTTCGCCGGAACCGGCTGCGACCAGCTGCAGGTCGGCGGTGCTCAGGTTGTAGGACCCTTCGGAAGCGAGGGCCGCAGCTGCGGCCGCGGCCTCGGCGGCCTTCTTCGCCGCCTCCTCCTCGGCCTTCTTCTTCGCGATCTCCTCCGGGGTGGTCGCCGAGAAGTTGCCGCGCGTCATGGGGGCGGCAGTCGCCTCGGACGCCACGACGAGCGACTGGGAGTCGTCGGCCGCGATCTGACGCAGGCTGGTCGCCGCCTCCGCAGCGGGAGCACCGGAGTTCGCGAAGGCGGGCAGGGCCACTGCGGTCACGAGCGCACCGACGGCGGCGAAGATCGCGACCGTCCGCATCGGCTTCACGGCAGAACGCTTCGGACGCCGGGAACCTTTGGCGGGGACGTTGCTGCGCTGTTCAGATTTCGGATCAGTCGGTTCGATGTCTGCGGCCAAAAGTTGGTCCTCCTGCGCCTCCGCGCTTCGGGTAGCGCTGGCTCGTCGGCACTGTCGTTTCTCGGGCACGTAGTCACGCGGCACTCTTGTGCATTCTTCTCGCGAAGACGACGAGCCAGGGAGGCGATCCTCGCGTTCGTCACCGTCGGGCTTCTTCTCGGGCGACTCGTCCGAGGTTACCGGAAGATAACGATCTTGTCACCCTGGGAGCCTGGCAATCCCCCGAAGAAGGGTTCAATGGTGTATTGAAGGTTTCCGGCCGTCAGGCCGCCTCGACCACGAGGAAGATGTGCGATGCGAGCTCGACGGGGAGCTCGAGCCCCTCCTCCTGGCCGTCCATCCGGATCAGCACGTATCCCTCGTTGTAGCGGTAGTCGCCACGTGCACCGGGGACGACCCCCGCATCGCGGAGCTGCTCCAACAGTTCGGGGTCGACCTGCGCCGGCTCGGCGAGGCGCCGCACCGTCC